>JAJZWK010000028.1 GCA_021846725.1 Actinomycetes bacterium
CCTGGACCTGTATTCACATCCACCGGCGATATAGTCTCTGTACCATATGCCATTGCCGCAATAGCCTGCGCGCCACCTATACTGTACACTTCATCCACGCCTGCAATAGCTGCGGCAGCCAACGTTTCCACTGCAGGAAATCCGTCTGCGGTTGGAGGAGTACATAGGACTATCTCCCTCACACCCGCGCTTCGTGCGGCGGCTACACACATAAGGACACTCGAAGGATACCTAGCCTTACCTCCTGGAGAATAAATTCCGGCCCTACCCACTGCTCTACGCCATACACGAACCTCTATACCATTGTTCACATACATGTCACCTGCCATAGGCATACCGAGGCTAATATCATCTGGACGCATACCGGACAAAGACGGAGAGATTGACTCAGTCGACGCTTCGTAATGATGATAATCGAATAGACGTTCATAAGCCAGATGGAGCGCCCGACTCAATTCCACCGGTAGCGACGCTAAAGCGGCTTTAATTTTTTCCTGAGGCACCCTAAGATACTCAGGAACTATCCCGTCAAATTGCAATGAAAACTCCCGAAGAGCTGCATCGCCTCGCTGTCGCACTGTAGCTATGATGGAGGCCACGTCCTTATAGAGATCGCTTGCTTCACCTGCGGCAGCATGTATCCCAGAAGATGTGCCGTAAGAAGCCAGCATTTTTGGAATGTCCACGGTATCTACAGCGGATAGATCTATGCGAGTAAGTAATGCTGCCATGAATCAATCTTAGCCTAAAGATAGGTAGCAACTAAAAAGGTGTTCGGTGACCTATGGATCGTACGGCAACCACAATATGGCACCGACAACAACCCTGATGTAAGCGCTTTCCATGAAAGTGACCAGACGCGGGAAAGTGCCCCGAAGGGCACTTTCACCTAAGGCATCTACGGGCGGCGGTTCCCGTATGATGCCGATTATGGAACCCGGTGGCGGGGACCGGTTCCATGTTTTATATTATATCAGTTTAATGTGGCACTGTAAAGCGGCTAAGTAAAGAAACTGACAAAAATTGACCGTTTAGTCGGTTCCCAAGGGACTCAGCAGAGATGGAATAAATTGGCGCATTCCGGCGTTTAATAAGTCATGCAGGAACGATCCTTTTCCATTACCTATGATTATCTATGCCCATTTGCACGCAATGCCAACGAACACGTAGTAGCTGCACTCAAAGCTGGGACACCTTGGGATGTACATTTCATCCCCTTTTCGCTCCATCAAGCTCACATCGATAATGGCGACCCAGATATATGGGACAATCCTGCCCGCTCAAACGACATTTTGGCACTGGAAACAGGATTGCTGATACGTGAGAAATATCCAGATCAATTCATAGACGCTCACATATCGCTCTTTGCCTCACGCCACGACAAGGGTGGAGACATCACCGACGAAAAGGTAATCCGCGATGCACTGATTGGCCTCGATATTGATATCGATGGGTTGATTCAAGCGGTAAGAGATGGGGACGGACATGAAATTTTAAAAAAGGAACATGAAGATGCCGTAGACAACTATGCTGTTTTCGGTGTTCCTACCTTTATCGTCGGAGACATAGCAGCATTTACAAGGATCATGACCAGACCCGGTAAGGATGTTCAAGTCTCTATCGACACAATAGAACGCGTCTTGAATATGTTGGCCAATCATCCTGAATTAAACGAGATAAAACAGACGAAAGTCCCATTCTGATACGAAGATCCGGTAATTCTAGACTTGGATTCCACCTTGTCGAGCGCTTTCATTTCTAAACATACGGTTTCACCATGAAATACCGTGTGAACTTGCCTACCGCAATTCCTTGCTCCCTGGCATTTGCTCGCTGTTCATCCGTTGCTGATCGATATGATTAATTCCCTGATCTGGTCTGTCTTCAGACGCTTCCCTATGGCCGAGAGTTTGGAGTATATACTTATCAAAATGCCCATGGCGTAAAGCCATGTGGCAAGAGAAGGGACGGGAGTTTGGGGTATATGCTTATCAACTTATCAAAATGCCCCTTCGATGAGTCGAGTAGAAAGGCGACCATCTTCTCCAAGAACAACCGCAGCTACATCAAAACGGATCTCCCTGAAATGGATATCCAAGGAGTTGCCTGCACGATATACACTGAGCCATTCCCCTGCAAGCCTCCTGATCCTATCCTGCTTGGCTGGCACAACAGCTTCTTCCGGCATCCCATATATATCCTGAGTACGTGTCTTTACCTCGCAGAAAACTATAACGTCATCCCTGGAAGCAACAACGTCTATCTCGCCACGTACCCCACCCACACCACTGCGCCAGTTGGTGGAGAGGATATCGTAACCATTACGCTTGTATGTCAATATAGTTTGTCGCTCTCCAAGCCTCCCTAAGGACATCCTATGGAGCGCACTCCCCGACTTATCATTGATATCTCCGCTCATGTAGCAGACCTCCGCTCATTAGGTACATTCGCCAATGCATCTTGTGTGCTCGTATCGACTACCCTAGTAGCAGACCTCCGCTCATTGAGTACATCTGCCAATGTATCTCTCAGATTGTATTGCGGCGTCCAGCCTGTTGCCATTTCTATCTTTTGAGGATCGCCTCTAAGCACTGGAACATCTACTGGTCTCATAAGCGACGGATCCGGAACAAACTCTATCTCCGCTTGAGCAATCTCTGCCATCAATCCAGCCACCTGGGCCATAGAAACATCCTCCCCGGTACAGACATTGTATATTTCACCCGGCTTCCCGCTGTCGACAAGCATTCTGTATGCCCTTACTACATCCCTTACGTCAGTAAGATCTCTTCTGCTGGATAGATTACCTACCACCACCGAAGATTCTCCAACTCTCAGCGCATCCAGAATCCTCCCCGCCAACGCAGGTATAAAAAACGATGATGGCTGGCCAGGTCCTGCATGATTGAATGGCCGGACCAAAATTACATCCATCCCGTAAGCCATATATGCCTGAAGACCAAGATATTCCACTGTCACTTTGCTCACAGCATATGGAGTCATTGGTCTTACTGCCGATGTTTCACTTAGAGGTAAGTCCTCCTCGTTTACTGCACCATATACTTCTGCAGAACTGGGTAATAAGATCCTCGGGGAATTGTTGCATAGACGGGCGGCTTCCAGGACGTTCAAAGCACCGATAGCATTCACTTCAATAGCGTCTCTCGGGTGTTCCCAGGAAAGCCCTACATGAGTAAAACCGGCAAAGTGGTATATCACCTCTGGATCATAAGCAGTCAATTCACTGGCAAGAGAATCAAGGTCTCTTATATCTATTTCCCTACTCAATAAGTGGATATCGTCACCCTGGCTCTCCAGCAGCGACACCATCCAACTGCCGACAAAACCGTATCCACCAGTAATAAATGACCTCACCCTACTCCATCTCCATTGAGTCCGAGAGCCATTTTATACGCACTTACATGCTTCAATGCACTCTGTTCCCATGTCCATTCATGTGCCCTGGAAAGTCCTATCTTGATCCTGCTCATCCTCTGCTCGTTGTCATCAAGGGCGTCGCGAACAGTAGACGCGAGTGCCTTTGAAAAGAGGATTAGCTGCTGGGTATCACTAGTTCCACTCCCATTATTTGTGTAGCGTATGCCCCTAACGCTCCTACCTTCGGTACCATGCAACGACCCACCTCTATCCTCCATCATCGTGTCTACGATCCAGGGAACCTCAGGAGCAAGCTCTACAGCCGGGACATTGGAGGTAGTGACCAGGGCAGTACCACATGCCATTGCTTCAAGAGCAGGAAGGCCAAAACCCTCCTCGAGTGCGGGATAGGCACATACTGCAGCCTGCCTAAGCAGTGGTGGCAACTTATCGTCCGGTACATAACCAAGCATATGAATCCTTGACGGGTCGACCGAACTATCTAGGGCATCGGTTACTGAGTTCATCGCCCAACCCTGCCGACCAGCAATCACCAGACGCAAATCAGGATCTTCATTGGCTAGAATGTTGAAAGCGTTAATCAGCATAGGCACTGATTTACGGGGCTCCAACGTACCCAGAAACACTATATATGGACGCGATATACCAAAAGAGTCAAGCACAAGATCATCGTAGCCCACACTCGGCTCTGTATCGCTGAACAGAGTTCTGTCTATACCATGATGTGCCACGACCACTGGGCACTTTGGCGTAAAATTATCCTTAAGGCTTATAGCCGTTCTTTCGCTGACACACACGATAGCGTTTGCCATGTGCACGGCTCTACGTATAGCCATACGAAAAAAGGGTACCTTGAATGGCTCATGCCACTGTGGGTTTTCAACAAAGGTAAGGTCGTGTATCGTCACAACGACAGGCACCTCAGCATGAGTGGGCATTGTGTAATGAGGACCGTGATGTAGATCTACCCCCATTTTACCCAGCCTCCTCCCCAATAGGAGTTGTTCAACGGCCACTCTACCTACTCTGGAATCCGGAAATGATCTTCTGACCGAAGAATGAGGAACCGCATCCCTCCATCTCAAATAGTCGCCATTCCTGCACAATACCAGTAATTCAATATCATCTCTTCTGGACAAAGCGTTAGCAATACTGAACGCGTACCTACCAACTCCAGTAGGCTGAGGAGGAATTGCACCTGCATCAAATGAAACCATCAGCTTCCTCATAATGGACTTTTGTCCATCCAACCTATAAGTAACGCAACCACTCTTGGATCTGCATAGAGGTCATGACCGGCACCTCCCAACAACCTAAGCGAATCAGCCTTAGCGGACGGACATGCTCCCACGACTCTACGGATATAATCAGGAGGGGTAATTTTATCCTCCAGGCCATGAATGACCAGCAAAGGATCCAAAGCATTGACGAGTGAAACAGCCTGCAAGATAGTGTTTTCCGACACAATAGAGTCTCTCAGCTCCATCCCCACACATGCCAAACCGGTCACACCTATGCTATCCACCTCTCCGTCCGAACTGCCCAATGATCCATTTGACAGAGCTATCATAACGGCAGTAGCCATAATGCCAAATCCACACACCCATATATCACGGCATCTTGAATATCCTGCCAGACTGTCGACCCAATTCGGAACAGCGTTGACACAAATACGTAACGCTGAGTTCGACGAAACCGTGAACTCCTGGCGAGAAAGGTTACCAGGTAAACTTGCCCCAAGCGATTCTACGATCCATCCTGGTTCATGACCCAACGTAAAAGCCAGTGCATCAAGCGTAGATATATCAGAATCTAATCCACACAGCAGTAATGCCCGCCGTGGAAGCGTGGACTCGTCTCCAAAAAAATGACCGAGGTGTCCAATGGAGCATGAATCGGCTTGTCCTTCGCTATGTGCATCATCCTGCTCAGGACTACTACTCTGCCCAGGGCCATTATCCTGCTCAGAGGTGTAATGCAAATAACTACCGGGGGAGTCTCCTGAAGGTGGCGTATCACTTGAACTACCATACAGCTCAGAATCCACCCAATTACCGGACAGCCCAGGATCCACCCAAGTGCTTATATCCCGTGCAAGAACGTTCATAACGAGCTTCTACCAGATCTATACCGCCACCAAACCATCCAACGTCCTACCAAAGCACCGAAAGAGCGGCGAGACCGTTTATAGGCATGATCATACGGCATTACTACTGTAGGTAGGTGCGGAAGGTCGGATATGAGACCATATAATTCTTCGAGTGTCTGTGCATTTACAGCTCGCTCTATACGCAAAGTAAGCTCCTCATGGTCAAGCCTCCCTTCTACGAAATGGCGCTCCAGTAACTCGACGAACCACTGGCGTTCCTCATCGGATGCACGTGCCGGACTCATCGCGGCGACCTACTCGACACTACTGACCAGCTCACTTGGCATCTCGCACCATACGTGGTTCCCCGTCAGCAAGTCTAGCCATTATCCACAAAAGATCAGAAAGCCTGTTGAGATACTGACCTGCATAGGAAGTTCCCGGCATGGACAGAGCAACAATTCTTCGCTCCGCACGCCTGACCGTTACCCTGGCATTGTCTAGCAGAGACCCCTCTATACTTTCACCCGGAACAGCAAATCCCTTTGGCATCTCCAGTTTCATAGACAAGCGTTCCCCCGTCTTGTCCAAAAAATCAACCATCTCTGAGGTAACACGAGTCTTTCCGGGTATCAACTTTTCGCTGCCCTTATGAAATCCTGATACCTCAGCCATAAGAATCCACAGATCACGCTCAATGGATTCGAGTATCGAATCCATTGAGTTCTCGAATGTGTCCTTATTATCGACTGGAATATTCTCAGATGACCTACCATAAGCACCATACCCACCATAAGCACCATAAGCACGCGCCATCCCTATAGAGGCTTGAGCCTCATCCAATGCCCCAACCGCTTCAATGACCGGATCATCCTTATGCACACGACCCCCGAATAGAAGTCCTGTAGTGCCATCGTCCCCAGTCTTAGTAGTGATCCTCGGAACATCGCGCACAACATCAGTCGAAGACGGCTCACTATCTGACCCGACTCGACTTTCATCTGAATTTGGAAGATGATCCTCTCTCACTACCTACGATGTTAGCTCAGTGTAGTGCCTTATAGATAACTATGAGTTTCTACCGACCAGATCACCTGTAGAATAGTTTGCTGTAGAAAGTGGGAAAGTCGCATGGATAACCATGCACTTGTGTATTTGTATTCCTACTGGCAAGACGATGTCCGTGATAATAATACAGACGAGTCTAGAGAATTAATCGGAACGCGAACTGGATTCCAGATGATGCCGTTCCATGAAGCATCAACAAATATCTCACCGATACCTAGAACCACATGGCCATGATCCTTACCGGGTGGCTGGTTGATTGCAACCCTTCGACGGTGAGACAGATGTACGACACATAGACATCTGCCAGACACTAAACTAAACACTATAATGGTAAAGGACGACATTTCGATACTGGCATTTGACAGACTTCCAATGACAGAAAGCGGCAGTACCTACATGGAGTCTGCCCGCAACTCCCTGATAATTTACGATGGCGCTATGGGTACCAACCTGCAGTTAACCAATCTCAGTACCTCCGACTTTGGAGGACAACGACTGGAAGGATGCAACGAGGTTCTCTCACTTTACCGTCCTGAGGCGGTTGCCAATATACATAGAGGATTTCTCGAGGTCGGCGTAGACGTGATAGAAACCAACACCTTTGGAGCAAACGAAATAGTACTCTCAGAATACTCAATAGAATCCAAATCTGCAGAGATCAATATCGCTTCAGCTCGAATCGCAAGGGAAGTAGCCGACAACGCATCCAGTGATGGCCGCTACCGTTATGTAGCAGGCAGTATGGGTCCCACTACAAAGTCTCCCACACTCGGACAAGTACGTTATGCAGTCTTACGCGACCTATACCAATCGCAAGCCGAAGCATTGATCGAAGGTGGCGTGGATCTAATCTTGATAGAAACCGTCTATGATATTCTACAAGCCAAGGCTGCGATAAACGGCACAAAAAGGGCAATGGTCGTAGCAGGTAAAAGACTGCCTATTCAGATACAGGTAACTATTGAATCTACCGGCAGGATGCTCGCTGGTACGGAAATATCAGCCGCTCTAAACTCGCTAGAAGCCATCAGGCCGGATGTTATTGGGATGAACTGTGCCACAGGTCCCGAAGAAATGGGAGAGCACTTGAGATACCTATCGCAGCATAGTACAATTCCAATTTCAGTACAGCCCAATGCGGGATTGCCAAGCATCGTAAACGGAAAGATGCATTACGACCTGACTCCGCAACAGCTGGCATCCCATCACTCGTATTTTGTACAGAAACTCGGAGTATCTATAATCGGTGGTTGCTGTGGTACAACCTTTGACCATCTGGCAGAAGTTGTCCAGACATGCCGCAACATACAACCGGCCACAAGGCACCCGATAGTGGAACCCGGTGTATCTTCACTCTATTCCCATACCGCATTTCATCAAGATACGTCTTTCTTGAGTGTGGGAGAACGCACCAACGCAAACGGATCAAAAAAATTCCGGGAAGCGATGGTAGATTCCAATTGGGATGCCATCACGGCTATGGCCAATGAACAGATAAGCAACGGAGCTCACGTCATAGATGTCTGTGTAGATTACACAGGAAGAGAAGGCAACATTGACATGGAGCAAGTAATCAGCAGACTGGCCACTCAATGCACCATTCCGATAATGGTTGACACCACTGAAGCAGATGTAGCACGTACCGCCCTCGAATGGTTGGGTGGTAAGGCAATCCTCAATTCCGTCAATCTTGAAGATGGTGATGGTCCAAATACCAGGCTGGATAAGTTCCTGAATCTGTCCAGGGAATACGGTACTGCCGTAGTTGCTACCTGCATAGACACGAAAGGTCAAGCCAGGACCGCCGAATGGAAGCTGGATGCAGCAGAACAGATCGTCTCACTGGCAAAAGATCGCTACGGAATAAACCCATCTGACATCATGATAGACCCTCTCACCATGCCCATAAGCACTGGCATGGAGGAATCATACAGAGATGGTCTGGAGACCATAAACGCAATAAAACTGATCAAAGAACGTATCCCTGAAGTATCGACCATTATCGGACTATCCAACATATCATTTGGACTCAATCCTGCCTCCCGCCAAGTATTGAACTCGGTCTTCTTGGATGAATGCCTGAAAGCAGGACTGGATGCAGCTATAGTCCATGCAGGCAATATTCTCCCTCTGTCAAGGATAGACGATGAGACGCAGCGTGTATGCTTGGATCTCATCTATGATCGTCGCAGCGACGACTACGATCCATTGGCAACCCTTATCCAATTATTCGAGAACGTAAGCACCAACAATACTCAAAAAGAAGATCGCTCCGGCTGGGCTACCACAGATTTACTACGTACAAGGATCATAGAAGGTGAGAAGGACGGGATTGAAAATGACCTAGAAAAAGCCATGGCAGAAGGGCTCGAGCCTCTTGAGATAATAAACGACCACCTACTATCGGGAATGAAAGAAGTCGGTGATCTATTCGGTGCAGGAAAGATGCAACTACCATTTGTACTACAATCCGCCGAGACAATGAAACGGGCAGTCAGTTATCTGGAACCCAAGATGCCCCATACCGGCGAGACAGGCAAGGGCAAGATAGTTCTGGCCACAGTAAAGGGCGACGTACATGACATAGGCAAGAACCTCGTAGATATCATCCTGTCGAACAATGGATACAAAGTCATAAATCTTGGAACTAAAGTATCTGCGTCAGAGATGATCAACGCATATATTGAACACAATGCAGATGCCATTGGGATGAGTGGGCTACTGGTGAAGTCTACACTCGTGATGCGAGATAATCTGGAGGAATTTAACTCAAGGGGTCTTGAACATATACCAGTAATACTGGGAGGTGCTGCCCTTACCCGTACATATGTCGAATCCGACCTGAGGAAAATCTACAAGGGGCGAGTATTTTACGGCAAAGATGCATTCGAGGGATTACATGTAATGGACAAACTGGCATCCCTACGAGACGGAACTGCAAAGGATGAAGCGGATGACGACTTTGGAAGAAAGATCTCGACAAAGCGGATGCCGACCAGAAAAAGTGCCCTTGATGCAGATACAGGAAGTAACGAGCAACTCATCGCTACCAATATGTCCAACGTATCCAGGGATGAACGGGTATTCAAGCCACCATTCATCGGAACAAAAATAGCCAAGGGTATTCCGTTGGATGACTTCGTACCTTATCTGAACAAGACATCTCTATATCGTAACCAGTGGGGGTTCCGTCCGGAAGATGGAGAGAACGATCAAGAATTCAAGAAGAGAATAGATTCTATATTACGAGAAGAGATACAAAAAATAAGATTAAAGAACATTTTGTTGCCACAGGTTGCCTGGGGATATTTCCCGGCCAACTCAGAGAATAACGAGCTGATAATCTACAGTGATGAGTCGCGCAATGAAGAGCTGACCCGGTTCGAGTTTCCTCGCCAGCAACGAGAACCCTATCTCTGCATAGCTGATTTCTTCCGATCTACTGACTCAGGTGAATTGGATTACGCTGCATTTCAGCTGGTTACTATGGGGTCTATCGTATCTGAAGAGACAGCGGAACTCTTTGCCACCGGAAAATATAACGACTACGTCAGATTACACGGTATAGGAGTAGAGTTGACTGAAGCGTTGGCAGAACTATGGCACAAGCGTATTCGAGACGAGTGGGGGTTCGGAGATGAAGACGGTCCCACTCTGACGGGATTATTCAAGCAACAATACCGTGGTGGAAGATACTCATGGGGTTATCCGGCCTGTCCTAATCTCCAAGACAACGCCAAGGCTGTTTCACTCCTGGGCGGCGACAAAATCGGAGTATCCATAAGTGAGTCTGATCAGCTCCACCCAGAGCAGACTACCGTTGCAATCGTCTGCCACCATCCTCAGGCAAAATATTTCATCGCATAAATATTGTATCGCATAATAACTAAACGAGCACAAGCCCTATCTTCAACCGTGAGAAGGATGCCACCAGACTAGCACTAGACTAGACTGTATTACATGATTGATGACATTTACAGTGAAACCGAAAAATCCTCACCATATTCAGAGCCGTATTCAAACAAGACACATGTAGACTTGGCCATACTGGGTGGTGGTCCTGCGGGATATGCAGCCGCACTCTACGGTGCCTCATGCGGACTGAGCATCGCAGTGGTAGAACGAAATAAGGTTGGTGGCACCTGCCTTCATCAGGGATGCGTCCCGGCCAAGGAATTATTGGAAACAGCCTCCATATTACGAACCTGTCAATCCGCTGATGAGTTTGGCGTTACAACCAACAGCGTTCCAGTACTAAATATGACCACCATGCAACAGCGTAAGTCCGACGTAATAGAACAACTCCACAAGGGACTATCAGGCCTCATGAAAGGAAGGCATATCTCCATAGTAAATGGTACCGGAAAGTTGCTACCCGGAAAACAACTACAAATATATACCGATACCGGAGAGCAAAGAATCATATCTGCAGAAAATATTGTTTTGGCAACTGGTTCCGCACCTAGGACTCTACCAAACATGGAGATAAACGGAAATACTATAGTTACCTCAGATGAGGTGTTGAACTTGGACCATATACCGACATCTGCTGCGGTTATAGGAGGAGGCGCTATAGGATGTGAATTCGTATCGTTCTTACACGATATAGGTACACAGGTAACTCTGCTAGAAGCTTTACCCAGGTTGCTTGCCGGATGCGACGTTGATATATCTAATGCACTGACTAGGTCTTTCAAAAAGAAAGGGGTCAAGGTCCATACCGGTATCCAGATAACCGGACATGAGATACATGAAAAAGGTGTAACGCTATTCTTTGGAGATAATGAATCTGTATCTGTAGAGATGGTCATAGTAGCAATCGGACGTAGACCAGTTACAGAAGGTATCCTATCCGCTGAGACAAACGTACGAGTCGATGAAAGAGGCTTTATCGTAGTAAATGATAGCCTCCAGACAACAGCCGATGGAATATGGGCTATAGGAGATGTAATCAATACACCACAACTCGCCCATGTCGGCTTTGCAGAAGGTATACAGGTAATCAAACATATATTAGGTGAAAACCCCCCTCCCCTGCAGTACGAAAAAGTTCCATGGGGTATTTATACCCACCCTGAAGTTGCATTTGCGGGAATGACCGAAGAACAAGCAAAGCAATCCGGCTACAACGTGATAGTCCGTAAAGATCCGTTTGGAGGTAACTCCAGAGCCAGAGTAATCGGGGAGACCGATGGAATGGTCAAGGTAATCGCTGAAGCTGATGCCGATGGGCATGCAGGTAAGATCCTTGGTGTTCACATCATCGGTCCTTGGGCTACCGAACTATTATCACCGGGATATCTCGCAGTGAACTGGGAAGCAACACCGGATGATTTTGCCGGGCTAATACAACCACACCCTACGCTTAGTGAAGCATTTGGAGAAGTAGCTATTGCACTTACAGGAAGGAGTTTGCACGTTGCCTGATACCATCAATGTAGAAATGCCACAATTAGGTGAGACTGTCACTGAGGGAACCGTTACTCGCTGGCTCAAGTCGGTCGGAGAGAGCGTAGCCAGAGATGAACCATTATTTGAAATATCTACCGATAAGGTTGATTCCGAGGTACCATCACCAGCTTCAGGTATTCTTACTCAGATACTTGTGCAAGAAGGTGAGACTGTCTCTGTGGGAACCAATTTAGCGATATTATCAACTGCTGAATCCGCATCTGATATATCATCAAACTCATCAATTGATATTCCGTCTACAGATAGATCCACAAATACTGACCCACTCACCGGTTCGAGTACAACGCAGATTTCTCCCGCCAACGCAGCGGAAACACATTCCCTGTCACCTGATCTGCCCACAGCACAGGTCATACCACCTACCCCCCCATCATACAGCGATAGGATACCAGAAGGAAAAGACGATCTGCTTGATCAAAACTCGAGTGGTTCGTATGCCGACTCAGATGGTAGTAGCACCGCATTACATGGAGTAGTTGCCTCTCCGCTGGTACGACGCCTGATCGCCGAACGCGGAATAGACCCCTCTACGATTCACCCTACAGGTCCTGGTGGAAGAATCACACGAGAAGACGTTCTCTCCCTAAGGCCACAAGTGAGACAGGACGATCAACCACTAGAAGTCCTACCAGGACAGGCAGGGGAAAGGGCAACCAACACAGAGCAGCAACAAGTACGGGTACAGCAAGTACAGACAGAGCAAATAACACCACAACAGCAGGGACAGGAGGTAACCGGTATACCACTGGCGGAATCCGATGAGATAATACCATTCGACAATATCAGACGCAGGACGGCAGAGCATATGGTAATGTCAAAAGCGACTTCACCTCATACTCTAATCTCACTGGAAGCGGACTACGAAGCTGTAGAACAAGTAAGACGTCTGTACGGAGAACGCTTCCGTTCTGAAGAAGGCTACACTCTCTCCTACCTGCCTTTTGCCGCCCGTGCTGCCGTGGAAGCACTTAAACAATGGCCGAAGCTCAATTCATCAGTCGTAGGTGATTCCCTGGTCGTCCACCATATGATCAATCTGGGTATTGCAGTGGATATAAATCATGATGGATTGATAGTCCCGGTAGTGCATAGGGCGGACGATCTGACGCTACGTGGTATGGCTAGGCGCATACATGACCTGGCAACGAGGGCACGCACTCGTAGGTTAACCGCAGACGACATTAGCGGAGGCACTTTCTCGATCACCAATGCAGGTCCTTATGGCACCTTTATGACAGTAGCTATCATCAATCAACCTCAAGTTGCCATACTTGCTACCGATGGGGTAAAGCGCAAACCAGTCGTCGTCACGGATTCGTTTGGAAGCGAGAGTATAGCAATACATTCTGTAGGTATACTTGCCATGTCATTCGACCATCGTGCAGTAGATGGTGCATATGTAGCAGCATTCCTATCGACAATGTCATCCATCCTGGCAACTCATGACTTCACCGAAGAACTCTGACAGTGCAGAACTCTGACAGTAGCGTATTACATCTACGCTGGCTAGGTAATGTCCCCTTCGAACAGGGGCTATGGATCCAAAGAGCGCTGGCGCGAGAATCGTCAGAACAATACCTGCTTATGATGGAACACCCACATACTTATACAATAGGGGCACACGGGCATGCTTCAAATATACTTGTCCCCAGAGAAGAGTTGGGGGCACCTCTGATCAGGACTGATAGAGGCGGAGATATCACTTATCATGGACCAGGGCAACTGATCATCTATCCGATCATCTCCGTGGCCGGGCCTGGAGCAGGACCTGCCCATGTCAGACAAATCGAGCAATATGTAATTTGTATCCTCAAAGACCTTGGCCTTGATGCCACCACTATAGATGACTACCCAGGTGTATGGGTGAAGTCAGGAAATGCTCCGCGTAAGATATGTTCCATAGGGGTCAGAGTATCCAGAGGGAGGACTATGCATGGACTAGCCCTCAATATAACAACTGACCTGTCCTACTTCGATCATATCATCCCATGTGGCATAAATAGTGTAGTAATGACCTCGCTTGCCAAAGAAGGTATACAGGCAACAGTAAGCGAAGTAATAGAATTGGCAATAGTTCATGCCGGAAAGTTATCTGCTGGCCGTATGCCACTAATCGATTTTGCCGGTATCTCAGATAAGAACGCTGTTTTTTTCGAAGGAAACCACAGTGAGATACTGCAACAGACCACTGATACTATCGTTACTACCAGTATTCCAAGGAGTAAGTCAGAGCGGATGGCAATTCCATTACAGCGTAAACCAGAATGGATCCGACCACAGATGAAAATGGAGACTAGCTTTCATGCAACCCGCAAGGCTATTAGAGACCTCAAGCTAGTCACAGTATGCGAAGAGGCAGGATGTCCCAATATATTTGAGTGTTACGCCAATTCCACAGCAACCTTTATGATAAACGGGGAACGTTGTACAAGGAATTGTGGGTTCTGCTTAGTCGATACCAGCAAACCACTCCCTCTTGACCCCAAGGAGCCTAGCAGAATTGCACAAGCCGTAAAGCGCATGGGACTGGCTCATGCCGTAATTACCACTGTAGCAAGAGATGATCTGGATGATGGGGGGAGCCATGCATTGGCACACACTGTACGCGAAATACGCAACATATCACCTGAATCGACAGTAGAACTCCTGATCTCTGACTGCAAGGGTGACGCTACCTCTCTTGATGTGATATTCAATGCTCATCCAGATGTGTTGAACCACAACATAGAAACAGTAGCAAGGTTGCAACGCATAGTACGCCCACAGGCTGGTTATGCACGTAGCCTGGCAGTGTTGGCTAAAGCAGCTCAAGCGCACCTCATGGTAAAATCTGGCATTATGGTAGGGCTCGGTGAGACTGAAGGTGAGCTCATACAGACTATGTACGACTTGAGATCCGTCGGAACTCAAGTACTGACCATCGGACAGTACTTGAGACCATCTCCCGATAAGCTACCAGTACAGAAATGGTGGACACCCGAAGAATTTTCGCGATTGGAGTCAATAGCCCATGAAATCGGCTTTTCCTATGTCCAGGCATCACCGTTGACCAGATCGAGCTACCACGCGCGTACGGCTATGGATGCCCTATCGCCTGTACAATCGCATGTACAGATTAGTAGGGCATAACTACCTCCCGACACACTGAATGATTATATTCCAGGCGTGCTCCTGGCTATGTAGTCCTCCACAACTCTCACCATTGCATCATAAGCCGGTCTCAGCAGATCCGTCACTGGAATACCGTCCAGATCGAACGGAAGATCACCGAGTTCATTCAGTATTGCATCGTGTCGTACCTCTTCTTGGG
>JAJZWK010000029.1 GCA_021846725.1 Actinomycetes bacterium
TGGTCACCAAATTCCCATCAAGGGTAAGATCTACTTCGACTGCATGTTGTATCTCAGGCAGGGCATGAGGTGGAAACTCTACATCTATTACAGGTCCAGCTATAGCCACTATTCTGCCATCTGGCCTAGTCCCATTCATACTTGCATTATCAGCGTTCACTGCCTTCTCCTCTCATCCATTGTTGACTCACTCTGTATATGTACCGACATCTCATGTACCGACATATTCCATTGATTGGATATAAAAGATACTTGAGAGCATCGCCCAAATGTCCTGCTGGTCATTCTACCTAATCCACCGAGGACGCCTGTCTCAACGCCTCAGCCCCTCCAACTATCTCCATTATCTCTGTAGTAATTGCATCCTGTCTTGCCCTATTCACTGCCCTGGTAAGGGTCTTTATAAGTTCATCTGCATTTTCGGTGGCTGCTGCCATCGCTCTCTGGCGAGCCGAGTGCTCGCTCGTTGCCGCCTCTAAAAGAGCCGTGAACAGCTCAGATTCTATATACCGTCTAATAACTATCGGCAACAATTCAACTGGTTCGGGTTCCAGTTCCAAGTAGCCATTTCGTGCTCTTTCCAGCGCCGAATGCTTCACGCTCTCATCCAAGGCCGACTCTGGATCCAAACTGGATCCTGAATCAGTATCCGAATATGAATTCAGCGCAGAAGCCTTGCTCACATTGGTATCTACAGGCAATATTTTACGAACCTCTACCACCTGCGAACCGGCAGACTTGAACCTGGTGGAGACCAGATCAATCTCTGCAATCTCACCTGCATCCAGCAGACCAAGAATTGAATCGGCAATACTAACTGCATCTTCGTAAGATGGTTTATCAGAAAACCCCATGAACGAAGCAACCAATTCCTGCCCGCTGAACTTGAAAAACGAAGCTGCCTTCTTGCCCACAGCGATCACCTTGTATTGCTTCGACAAACCTGTCAATTCTTCCAATAAATGCGTCGTAGATCGCAATACAGACATATTGTAGCCACCACAGAGACCACGGTCAGCAACTATCGTACACACCAACACAGCACCGTCGGAGGTTGCCATACCACCGCTTTCATGCATTACCCCGCGCAAAACATTGCCTACAGCATTGCTATAGGGTATCGCGGCATCAAGACGTGCTCTCGCCCTCATAATCCTGGACGCAGCTATCAACTCCATAGCTCGTGTAATCTTCTTGGTAGCCTGCACACTCTTTATGCGGCGACGCAATACGCGTTCTTGTGCTCCTGGCATAAGACTAACCTACTATTCCTAGAAGTATCAGCAAATATCTACTGAATTTAGAATCACACGCCAATGATCCATTCCGAGCGGCTGGTACTACATCCATACTATCTGGACAGGACATTCCTTAAGATGCCTCCACATCAAAGACCTTCTGAAAGTCTTCTATTGCATCTTTCAGTTTGTCTCCATCCGGCAGAGTACCCGTCTCTCTAATATGTGCAAGCAGGTCTGCGTGCTTTGCTCTCATGTACTTGAGCAACTCGCTCTCAAACCTCCGCACCTGATCAATAGGGAGTTCATCCACAAAACCACCAGTCCCTGCATACACTACGACTACCTGATCTTCTACCGCCATAGGGGAATGTTGAGGCTGCTTGAGCAACTCGGTCAGCCTGTACCCACGTTCCAATTGCGCCTGGGATACCTTGTCCAATTCGGATCCAAACGTTGCAAAGGACTCCAGTTCCCTGAATTGAGCAAGGTCTATCTTGAGAGTTCCAGATACCTGCTTCATGGCCTTTATTTGAGCATTGCCCCCTACCCTTGAAACTGATATACCGACATTCATAGCAGGCCTTACACCAGCGTAAAACAGTTCGGTTTCCAGATATACCTGGCCGTCTGTGATAGAAATCACGTTTGTTGGGATATAGGCAGACACGTCTCCTGCCTTCGTCTCTATGATGGGAAGTGCAGTCAGGGAACCACCACCCAGAGCGTCTGAAAGTCTGGCTGCACGCTCTAGTAGCCTACTATGCAGGTAGAATACATCACCAGGATAGGCCTCACGACCAGGAGGTCTACGTAGCAACAAAGAAAGTTGCCGATATGCCTCAGCCTGCTTGGACAGATCGTCATATACTATCAGTGCATCTTCTCCATTCTCCATCCAGTGTTGTCCCATAGCACACCCACCGTATGGAGCAAGGTACTTGAACGGTGCGGGGTCCGATGCAGGAGCCGATACTACGACTGTATAATCAAGGGCACCATGCTCCGCAAGAATGTCCACGGTATTAGCGACAGAAGAGCCCTTCTGTCCGACTGCCACATATATGCATTTTACGCCCAGGCCTTTCTGGTGAATAATCGTATCTATAGCCACCGTAGTTTTGCCTGTTTTCCGGTCACCAATTATAAGCTCTCTTTGACCACGTCCAATCGGCGTCATGGCATCAATAGCCTTTATCCCGGTCTGAAGAGGTACCGATACTGGTTGGCGATTGACTACACCAGGAGCCTGAATCTCCATACGCCTGAACTCTTGAACCTGTATCGGCCCCTTCCCGTCAATAGGCTCACCAAGTGCATTCACAACCCTTCCGAGCAGGGAATCACCTACTGGAACTGAAAGTATTCTTCCGGTGGCCCTTACTATCTGATCCTCTTCAAGATGCTCGTCACTTCCCAGAATAACTGCCCCAATGACATCCTCCTCCAAGTTCAGTGCGAGCCCCAGAGTACCGTCCTCGAACTCGAGCAACTCATTCACCCCGACACCGGGTAGACCGGATACTCTTGCTACACCGTCACCGACCTCCATAATACGGCCAACCTGCTCTACCGAAGCCGTCGCGACCTCTCCGGTAAGATACTTATTCAATACGCTTTCAATCTCTTTGGCATCAATGGTCAGTTCAGCCACATCCATCTCCTTTTACACTAAGTCCTACTCGTAACTCCATCTATATCTTTCCACATACAATATCGCATTTACCATATTAGAGGCTGAACCTCTTAAGTCTGCAATTGTTGAGTTCTGTAATCACCGCTTCATACCAGGCATACTCAAAGACAGTATCCACAGTACCCACATACTTACGACAACTGGACATATGGTAGTTCGTCACGCTGCACCATGATTTGCCATACCAGCACTTACAGCCTGATGAGCTAGGTCTCTACCCAGCAACGGAGATCCAAGCGCCTCCAGGTAACGACGCGCACTGGAGTCGACCACCAGGTCACCTATGCTCACAATAACTCCACCCAGTAAAGAAGCGTCTATATCCACCTGGACATCTACTGGACATCCGGCAACGTCCCCAAGAATACCTGTAAGCATCTCAAGCTCATCATCAGTAAGCGGCTTGGCAGATCGTACTTTCCCTATACGCCAACCGCGAATGCTGGAGACGAAATCTGCCAACCATGCAAGAGTCATTGCCATATCTCTCGGCCTCGATGACAACGAATGAACCACTATTTTTACCGTAGCAGGGTTTACCTTCCCATCAAGCAACTCAAACATGGCACGGCGTCTTGCAATCAATGGAATTGACCTGTCAATAAGCGTGAAACTCGGCAGCGTAACTCTATCAAACAATCTCGAAAGTGCTAGTACCTCTTCCTGGACAGTTGCCAGAGTACCAGCATCCTCTACTCTATCGAGCACAGCTCTGCAATAGCCACCAATATAATTACGTGCTGCAGAGCGGGAAAGCTTCTCTTCCTCCTCTGCGGCTGCTCCGGACATCACTACCTCCAGATGGCTATAAGAGATGCCAGAACTGTCCGTTGCCTGTTCACCAGACATACCTTGAGAAGATACTTCAGAAGATACTTCGTCTATCCAGCGAACCATCTCCACCATCTCGCCAAAGACCGCCGGAAGATCGTCCCCAGGCTCCTCCATGACTGCTTTTTGTATCACGCGTAGCGCATATTCATCTATACGCGAAATCAATAGGTCGGACAGTATGTTCTTACGTATCAGACTGCTGATACCTGAATCGGTAATTACCTTGAACAGCGCAGAATTGGCTGATATGAACTGGTTGAACGAGTCCAAATCGGATGCCATCTGACTCAGTGCTGCATCTACCAATGCAGACTCGACTACTGCATGTACGTATCCTTTTAGAGAAGGAATCATCCAAACAATCTATGCACTTGTCGAGGACGTTCCTGCTCCGGTAGATACCGATGCCCTGAACGCAGCAACTGACTCTTCAATAAGGTCGCGATGGCGTTCGGGGTCCATCTCCCGAGCAACCACTCTCGCGGCAAGTGACATCGCCAACTCGCCCATCTTGGCAGATAGCTCTTCCACCGCCATAGACCTATCTTTGGCAATCTCAGACTTTGCTGCCTCTACAAGGCGATCAAATTCCGCCTGCCCTCTCTGCTCACCGTCGACACGTAACTGATCGGCAACACGATTTGCCTGGGCAACCACTTCCCTTGCCTTCTCTCTGGCCTCGCTTATAATCTGGTCACGCTGTCTCCGTATCTCTTCAGCTTCCTTTTTTGCTTTGCTCGCATCATCCAATGAAGTCCTGATGAGATCCTGGCGCTCCTTGATCTGCTTGTCCACCCATGGTATCACCCATATAGCCAGCACCAGTAAGGTCAGTATAAATGCACCGACCTCTACGATTATCGTACCGTTTGGCACCAGAAAGTTACTTGCCACCATCGGTAATGACAACATGAAACTACTTACTTCTTGTACAGCGAGAATACAAACAGCGCAGTAAAGGCAAGATTGATGAAGTACATTGCCTCCACCAAACCGACCGTCAAGAACATAATAGTGAACAATCTACCTTGTGCTTCAGGTTGCCTTGCAACTCCCGCGATAGTCTGACTCCCGGCCAACCCATCACCTATCGATGCTCCAACCGCACCTCCCCCCAAGGCCATACCGCCACCAATCATTGCTCCAGCTAACTTTATAGCGTCAGCCGTAGCGCTGGTACTTGCTGCCATTTATCATACTCCTTTATCGGTCAATCTAATTCAGTAGATGATATTTTTAGCACATTACGAGTACATGATGCAAACTGGCAAATAAAAATTTTTACTGGCGACCCCAGGAGGCACCAAACGGTCAGCCGCCTGACACATCCCTAACGCCCTGACGACCCGTCGATATAAAAGGCATCATCTTTCTCAACTCAGCACCGACCTTCTCTATCGGTGCCTCAGCAGCTTTACGCCTCATTTCATTGAAGTTTGGCCGCCCGGCTTTGTTCTCGGCAACCCATTCTTCTGCAAACTTACCGGAGCGAATATCATCAAGTATGCTACGCATGGTCTCACGTACGTGCTCATCGATGACCCTCGGTCCCCTGGTCATATCTCCGTATTCTGCCGTATCGGATACCGAATAGCGCATACCGCTGATCCCTTCCTCGTATATCAGATCCACTATCAACTTCATCTCGTGCAGGCACTCAAAATAGGCAGACTCCGGCTGGTATCCCGCCTCCACCAATGTATCGAATCCAGCTTGGATCAGTGATGTCACCCCACCGCATAGAACGGCCTGCTCGCCAAAGAGATCGGTCTCCGTCTCTTCAGCAAAGGTAGTATCCAGCACACCTGCTCTGGTAGCTCCTATACCGTATGCATAAGAGATAGCGAGCTCTCTCGCCTTGCCGGAATGATCCTGCGCCACAGCTACCAACGACGGTACTCCACCCCCCTCAGTAAAGGTTCTCCGGACAAGATGGCCGGGGCTCTTTGGTGCCACCATAGCTACATCCACGAATGCAGGCGGCTTGATCTGTCCAAAATGAATATTGAATCCATGAGCGAAGAAAAGAGCATCTCCCTCTTTCAATGCCGGCTCTATATCGCGTGCATACGCTTCTGGTTGTTCAGTATCGGGCAGAAGGATCATAATAAGATCAGCCTCTTCTGAAGCATCGCGCAGGTTCAGTACTTTCAAGCCAGCCTTTTCAGCCTTTGCTTTGGAAGAGGAGCCCTCACGCAACCCCACCCTTACATCTACCCCTGAATCGGCCAGGTTCAAAGCATGAGCATGTCCCTGTGACCCATAACCGAGAATCGCCACCTTGCTTCCTTTTATAAGAGCCGTATCGGCATCCTTGTCGTAGTATAACGTAGCCATTTAATTACTCCTTTCGCTCCTTGATATTATCAATCGTTATATTATCAATTGCTATAGCCTAATCATCATCGTTATAGCCTAATCAAAACTATAGCCTGGATAGTGCCACCCTGCCCGTCCTCTGTATGTCCACTATTCCATACGGTCTGATCAACTCCTCGAAGTCATCGAGCTTACTGGGGTGCCCAGCAAGCATGACAGTCAAGCTGGCAATACCTACATCTACTATCTTGCCCTCGAACACTCCGACAAGTTGGATGATCTGACCTCTTATGTCATTATCCGATTTAACCGTAGCTAATAGGAGTTCTGCTTCTATGGCATCTGAGGGGGCCAACTCGTTTATAGATACGACGTTAATCAATTTGTCCAGCTGCATAATTATCTGCTCCAATGGTGCAGAATCAAGATCGACAACTGCAGTGATCCTGCTGAACCTCTTATCGTCAGTAGGCGCCACCGCGAGCGAGTAGATATTGAACCCCCGCCGTGAAAAAAGACCTGCAACTCTGGCAAGTACGCCTGATTTGTTCTCCACAAGCACAGAGATTATGTGTAGGTGCTCCATACCGGTTGCCGCTTTCATCTGCTCTCGACCTTTCCTTCGCCTGCCTCAGTTATGCCTGCTCCACTGGCTCCAGCCTCGTCCTTGCTGTCAGCCATACTATCGGAGCTGCCAGCTTCTTTGACGCCCGAAGCATACTCCTCCTGGCCGGGAAATAGAATTATATCGTCATTAGACGCACCTGCCGGTACCATGGGATACACCTTTTCAAACGCATCAGTGCGAAAGTCTATGACGACAGGCCTGTCATCAATGGAATTCGCCTTCTCTATGACCGGCGCAACATCATTCGGCGAATCCACGCGCATTCCTACGCAACCCATCGCCTCTGCCCATTTCACATAATCAGGAAGATCAGGCGAGAGGTACACCTCTGAATATCGCTCGTCATAGAACAGCTCCTGCCATTGGCGCACCATCCCAAGATAGGCATTGTTCAATATAGCAATCTTGACCGGGATACCTTCAGCCGCAGCGGTAACCAGCTCCTGGGCAGTCATCTGAAAGCATCCATCACCGTCGATTGCCCAGACCATTCTTTCAGGATGTCCCACCTTTGCACCAATCGCCGCAGGAACTGCAAAGCCCATGGTACCCAAGCCTCCAGATGTAACAAACGTTCTTGGCATCTTGAATTTCCAGAACATAGAAGCCCACATTTGATGCTGGCCGACACCGGTAACCAGAATCGTATCATCTGGAGTCAATTCTCTCAATGTTTCAATGACCATCTGCGGCTTGAGAAGTTCACCCTCTTTGGACTGATGGTAGATCAATGGGTATCTCTCCTGCCATCCATGAATGGTACTCAACCATGGAGAAATATCTCTACGGGATGTTACCCTGTAGTTGCCATCGTCGATACCACCAGAAACATCACGCCTTTTAAGTCCATGAATCAGCTCTTCTATAACTGGTTTACAGTCACCACATATGGCCACATCTGGTCGCCGAATCTTACCAAGCTCAGCAGGATCGATGTCCACATGAATAACTTTTGCTTCCGGTGCAAATGCATCGACTCTACCTGTAACCCTGTCGTCGAATCTAGCACCCAGGCTAATCAGAAGATCTGACCTCTGCATAGCGGTTACTGCAGTATAATTACCATGCATACCAGGCATACCGAGACTAAGCGGATGTGCACTCGGAAATGCACTCCTGGCCATCAGGGTAGTAACGACTGGAATCCCAGTCATCTCTGCCAGCTCGAGAAGCTCATCGGATGCATTGGACTTGATTACTCCTCCACCCACATACATGACCGGACGTTCAGAATTGCAGATCAAATCAACAGCCTGCTCGATGATATCCTGATCGACCGTAGTAGCCGGATGATATCCGGGAAGATCGAGTTCGTCCACGGATTCTGGCCAATGCCACTCCATCATTGCATTAGACACATCTTTTGGCAGATCAATGAGGACAGGTCCTGGTCGACCGGTAGTCGCAATATAAAACGCAGCAGCTACTACTTCCGGTATGTCATTCGGGTCAGTGACAAGCCAGTTGTGTTTGGTGACCCCCATGGTGATACCAGTTGTATCGCTCTCCTGAAACGCGTCGGTACCGATATAGGGGCGGGCAACCTGCCCGGTGATTACCACCAGAGGTATGGAATCCATATAGGCATCTGCCAGAGCTGTAACTATATTAGTAGCGGCAGGACCGCTGGTCACGATAGCAACGCCCGGACGTCCTGTAGCGTGTGCATATCCTTCTGCTGCATGACCTGCACCCTGCTCGTGGCGTACAAGTATATGGCGGATAGAGGTATCCAGCATGGGATCGTATACGGGCAGTATGGCACCACCAGGCATGCCGAATACGACCTCGACTCCTTCCATCTCCAAACTCTTAACAAGGGCCTGTGCCCCGGTAATCTGCATTTTGTCTCTCCTTTCCTGGAATCGGCACACAATTGATTGCGTAGAAACTTCAAATTGCACTAAAAAACCTCCCTTGCGGGAGGTTCAGCGTACGTGTCTAGGCGGCAGCGTACGCTATGTCGTCAGTACTACTACAAGAATACGCGCCGAGCTCTTTTTCATATCACTTTTTATATTACCACATAATAAGCCGCGCTGTGCAAGCAGGAGACAAATTTTTTAATAATTTTTCGTCGGCGAAGATGATGCTATAGTATCTAGGAGATGGACAAGATTATAGTAGTAAGTGATATCCCCACCATAAGGCAAGCTGTTCGAGAAGCAACTGAGCTGGCAAACCTGTCTGTAAAAGAGGCCAGTTCAGGTCCCCGGGCGCTGGCTATGATTGCAGACGATCCCCCAGATTTGGCCATTCTCGACATGCAAATTGGCAGTATGGGAGGAATCGCAATTTGTCTAGAAATGAGGTTGGAGGAATCCTATGGACGCCTACCTCATGTTCCGGTATTGATGCTACTCGACCGAAGGGCAGATGTGTTCTTGGCCAAACGCGTTCACGCTGAAGGATGGATACTAAAGCCTCTTGATCCTATAAGGATAAAAAAGGCCGCAGAAACAGTACTTGACGGCAGAACTTTTTACGACCATAGGTTCACGCCTGTCCCGACACTCACTCCGGCATACCCTTCTCTGGTAGCCGCAGAGAGTTCCTAGCAGCCGGCAGAGGATAACTAATCCTGATCCACAGACACAAAAATACTGAAAGTCTGAATCTGCAGGACTCCGGTCAGGCTGTTCAGCAAGAACAATATATCTTATCTGCACTAAGCGATCTCAAAGATATGGAGATACGCGAGGTAATGACCCCCCGAATGAACGTCATAGCTCTAGCCATACCGGTCAATTCATCAGATGTCGCAAGGGCAGTCAAGGAGACTGGACACAGCAGGTTCCCCGTTTATGACGGAGATCTCGACAACCTTATAGGTGTGCTATTCGTAAGTGACCTCTTCAGAGCCGGATGGGAGATAGATAGCAACCTCGACGAGACATCATCCAGGCACAAGCTCTCCTCTCTGGACATTTCAAGAAGAATACGGCAGCCTCACATGGTACCTGAGTCACGCCATGTGTTGGATACGTTGGCTGATATGAGACATGACAGACGTGCATTCGCCATCGCAGTTGACGAGTACGGCGGGGTAGCCGGGATAGTTACGCTGAACGATCTACTGTCTGCCCTGGTAGGTGACCTGAAAGATGAGTTGGACCAAGTAGGTGAGCCGGAAGTGGTACGAGTAGACGAAAAACGTTGGCTAGTAAACGGTGGATTGAACATAGACGATCTCCGTGATCGGTTCTCTATTGCAATTCCCGATGGAGAGTACGTTACTCTTGCGGGGTTCCTGCTGGACATCCTCGGCCATATTCCGGAAGAGGGTGAACAGGTAGACTATAATGGCTGGACATTCAAGATCCAGGAGATGGATAAACGGCGAATTGCTATAGTAGTCATTACCCAGCCGTCTCCTTCGGTGAAAAATAGCGAGGTGCCCACAAACGACCTCACTTTTGGGTCATAATATCAATGTGACAGTAAAAGTTGACTGCAGGCACTATTTGATGCAAACGGCTTCCAATGGTGATCGAATTGAAAAATGTCGACTGGGTGCTAACGAGCAACTCCCTTTCGCCTGCCCAGAGGGATGCGTACTGTATGAAAAGAGCAAACTATCTCAGGTGGGATGGCATATGCCCAATAAAACTCCCAAAAAACACGATTGAACAATTTGTATAGTGTTAGTGTGAGCCTGAGTATCTATATCACATCGGTAAACATTGTAATAAAGCATGAACTTCATGTCAGTACTATCGGTACATCTGAGGGGATCCGTCCTTTTGCCACATCCAGACCGATCAGGTGATAAAGCATGAACCTTAATATCAGTATATCTGAGGTTACACAACCTGATGTCCTACTGCTGGACTCAATAAACTCTCTTCTGAGTAGCCTGTCACCAAATGCTCCCGCCATCACGAATGATGTACTGAGGGAGTTGATAGAGGATCCCGCCACTAGATTACTCCTGGCAACTATCAATACTCCGAGTGCCAAAGAGGGGTCGAGCGAGAGTGAGGTTGTGGGTGGAGAGGGGTCGAGCGAGAGTGAGGTTGTGGGTGGAGAGGGGTCGAGCGAGAGTGACACGGTAGATAAAGGTAAAGTTACGAGTAAGGATAGGAAAAAAATAGTTGGGATGTTGACTTTGGCAGTATTCCGTATCCCCTCAGGAGTAAGAGCATGGATCGAGGATGTAGTAGTCGATACGGAGATGCGCGGCAATGGAATCGGCGCGGCTCTTGTAAGGCGAGCAATAGAAATTGCCCAAGAGAGTAAAGCTAAGACTGTCGACCTCACCTCGAGACCAAGCCGAGAGGCGGCTAACAGGCTGTACCAGAGACTCGGCTTCGAACAGCGTTCGACTAACGTATACAGATATACTGTAGAAAACGACGCACCGCCGTATAGAGACCAACGTAACTAACAGATGAAAGCCAATAGCTGGGATGTGTGTGATGCGTGTCCGATGAAGCGCTCTGTAGACGACGTGACATTACCCAATGCCTAGAAGTGAAATATGATCCAGATGATCCAGATGATCCAGATGATCCAGCGAATTCCCAAGGCATAGCACAACCAGGAAATACATTATCTGGCTGAAGGTGCCCCGTGGTCATTGGCAAGACGGGCAGCTTCCTTCTGGGCGCTACGCTCTAATCCGGCACACTGGGAGGTGACCCATGGTCATTGGCAAGACGGGCAGCTAGCTGCTCTGCTTGAAAGATGACTTCGCGCAACGGCATACCAGTCTCCGTAGCTACTTTGGCAGCATCAGATTGCTCGACCTTTACTCTGTGGCTCGCTATCTTGGTCCTTACCGGAAGACCTTGAACCGTAACAACCATTTCTTCCCTCACCGACGACCATTTATGAACCATCATCCCCCTAGTACCAAGAGTACCAGTCTCCCTACGTAATATATCACGCATAGAAGAAACAACGGTCGGGTCGCACAGGACACTGACTACAAATCCAGGACGTCCCTTCTTCGCCATGACAGGCGTTACCCAGGCATCATATGCACCTGCATCCAAGAGAGATGAGACGGTCCAAGCCACAACTTCTCCGGTAGCGTCATCCACATTGGTTTCGACCAACATTGCATCCATTCCATTACCAGACGTATCTGCCTGCTCACGATTCAGTTCACCGACAACTACCTGCAACAAATTGGGCAACTCTTCTATCTCCCTATCACCTGCTCCGTATCCGGATGCAGCTATATTCATTGGGGGAATCTGACCATATGAGTCCACAAGGGTACGCAATATTGCTGCTCCGGTAGGAGTAGTAAGTTCGTACGGCAAGGAACGCCAATGGACAGGAACATTTTCTAGTAATCTGAGTACCGCCGGAGCAGGATTGGGCAAGTTGCCATGTACACTGGCAAGCGTGCCGCCGGACCCAAGGGCGACGCTGGAAGAAAAAACTCTCTCCGCCCCCAGAAGCTCTACAGCAACCATAGTACCCACAATATCTATAATCGCATCGTGACCACCCACCTCATGAAAGTACGTGCTATCGACATCACTACGGTGGATAGCAGATTCGGCTTCTGCAAGAGTGCGAAAACAAGCCAACGATCTCTCCTTGACCCTAAGAGACAAATTAGATGCCATAATCATGTTCACTATATCTGCATAACTTCGCATAGTTGCAGGATCATCGACTGTTATGTCTATAGAGGTTGCAGCAATGCCTCCACGCATGACTTTGCTGGCTGAAATCTCCCACCCAGAAAACGGCAGTTTCTTCAACTCAATCTCTACCTGCTCAATATCCACGCCAGAATCCACCAACCCCCCAAAAAGCATGTCTCCCGATACCCCCGAAAAGCAATGTAGCCAAAGCACCTTTTCAGAAGTAGCGGCGGTCTTGGGTAGATTGGCAGAAGAGTCCATAGTATGATTCTATTGTATGGTTCTATTGTATGGTTTCACTACGGCTATGTTTCACTACGGCTATGATATATATCATCACTACCGGTATCCTATGGAAGATAGAGTGCTAGAGGTATCTACCGATGTGCCGTCATCCTGAACTAGCTTGACATAGGAACTAGCTTGACATAGTGAAAGATGGTGGTACTTGGAGTACCCCAAAACAAATTATATCAATACACCTCGGGAGGGGTGGCAGAGTGGACGAATGCGAGGCTCTTGAAAAGCCTTGACCCAAAAGGTTCGTGGGTTCGAATCCCACCCCCTCCGCTTTGTAATGTCGCGATACATGGTGTCCACTATGTCGCGACCAGACACCACCCCTTCTACTCCACATGTTGCGATATAGTAAGTACCTACTATACCTACATACAAGACTCTCATGGAAGACCTTCGTAGATGAATAAATGGACATTGGAACACGATCGACAGTCCCAAATAGCATACGGTACCGGTATAAAATCCCTGGTAACGACCACTTGACAGAGGGGTTACAATAGTGTATGGGAATATTCCTATTTACCCAGAATTCAAGATGAATAATTCAGATATTTCAGTAATGTTACTCATGAAAGAAAAGATAGAAAGTACTTGGGGTGCCCCAAGGGCTACGTATTGAACTGGGTATATTCGGTCGTCTTAAATGACGGTTGTAATGGTTAAAAGTTGTAATGGTTAAAATAAAATAATTAGTGACTACTAAACTATTACTACTAGTAGAGTACTACTAGTAAAGTTGAAAAGGTCGACCGCTGATACAGCGTGCCGATAGTAATAGTTAGAGGCAGACAGTAGGCAGATAGTAATAGAGAAGAGAGATAGTAAAGGATCAAACGAGTTGGCCAAAGAGCGTATAGACAAGGACGATGAAGATCTTGTAAGATTGTATCTCACTGACATAGGTCAGTATATGCTACTGAGCAAGGATGACGAGGTGCAACTCGCTCAGGTCATGGAGGTGGGCAGGGAGGCACAGAACGAACTTGAATCAGGAGCTAAAAACCTGACACCTTCACGTAAAAGAGAACTAAGGCGTATGGTACGTCAAGGCGAAGAGGCACAGCAGGCATTCGTCAAGTCAAATCTACGCTTGGTAGTATCAATTGCAAAGAAATATCAGGCATCAGGACTACCACTACTCGACCTCATACAGGAAGGAAACTTAGGGCTGATGCATGCAGTCGAAAAGTTCGACTGGAGAAAGGGATTCAAATTCTCTACTTACGCGACATGGTGGATTCGTCAGGCCATTACCAGAGGTATAGCAAACACTGGTAGAACCATTAGGCTTCCTGTACACGCCGGTGACACACTTACCCGTGTACAAAAGGCACAGGCCAGACTCGAACTGAAATTGGGTAGGCCTGCCACACTGGATGAATTAGGACTTGAAGTGGAGCTGGCAGAGGACAAACTGATAGAGGCTCTCAGATTCAGGTCAGAACCACTTTCTCTGTCTGATCCATTACGCGAAGATGGAGACGCGGAGTTGGGGGACGTGGTAGAAGATCGATCAGCAGAATCACCTTTCGAAGTTGCCGCAGTAGCATTGCTGCCCGAAGAGATAGACAAGCTCTTATCACCACTGGACGAACGGGAACGCGAAATATTGAAGCTGAGGTTTGGCCTTGATCGTGGGGAGTCACGAACCCTTGAAGAAGTGGGTGAATATTTCAATCTGACCAGAGAACGGATTCGTCAGATAGAAGCCAGAGCAATGTCAAAGCTTCGCCATCCATCTTCGGACACCGGAGCAAGGGATCTGCTCACAGTCTGATCTAATTGCTCAAGGGCTCAGCAAATAGACAACTCGGGCTTGACCTACTCCAAAATAGTGCTATGATCGTCAATATGAAGAAACTTTTATTTTTACTCATAGTAGCTGGGTTGGGTGCAGTTATAGCCAAAAGGCTACTGGACGCCTGATCACCCAGCCTGACAGTTATCATCCTTAAAGTTACCTGAGAGTTCAGAGTATTCAGTCAACCCACTGAATCACAGGGCTACCAATTGCTTGTCGGCAGTATGGCTCTTGGTGGTAAGGTGCGCCTTCTGACTTAAGAACAGGGCTACCAATTGCTTGTCGGCAGTGCTTGCTGGCTTGACTCTCCTATTCCCCTACCTATCGCTGCGGGAGCCGCTACCAATTACTGGTTGGCAGTGCTTGCTGGCTTGGGTCTTATTCATACGACCATCCTTCAGTGTAATTCAGTGTAATGGTTGAGTAATTATTTAAGCTGCTGAACTACTCGAATTTTGATTAACTGGCAGGGCGTAACCTAATGGGATGTCGTCGTGAGCCATGCCTCCACACATATACTGCGGCTCCAGTTGCTGCTGCAAGCGCCACCCCGGTAAACGCTACTGCTTGAATACCTGAAGGAACAGGCATCCTGTCACGCAATCTGACCGGACTGGTAAAGTGCAATATATCCCATCCTCTCTCTGCTGCCGTCCTTGCCAGTTCACGATCGGGGTTTACAGCGTATGGATGCCC
>JAJZWK010000030.1 GCA_021846725.1 Actinomycetes bacterium
CAGATAGTTGCTAGTGCTTACTGGCCAGCTGAGCATATTTAGCTAGCTGCGCTCGGAGAATCTCTGGCGATGAGCCAAAGGACGCGGGTTCGATTCCCGCCACCTCCACCAAGAGGTCTTCACGTTTGAAGGCATCACCTCTTCACGTTTGAGCTATGTAGATCATAGCACAGGGGTGTATTGCATTGTGGTTACCTGCAGGGCCGTTCTGGAGCCATTTCTCCAGGTGGCTGGCGTTTTTCACTTGGTTACGCACGTAATCGATAACACGCGAGCCCCTGAACTGTACTATCACGGCGGGTACAGCCACTTTTTTCTAGCTTTTGGCCGTTTGACACCAGACACCTAGGTGAGCAGTGTAAGGCGGGGAAGGAGAGGTAAGCAGGGTCTTCTACGTCAAGTAAGTTGGCGCATTTTGGTAACCGTACTGGCTGCACTGGCATCAGACACCATTAGGCAGTCTGGACTCCTGCCAGCCCAGTTTCTCTATTGCAAGCTTGAATGCAAATCTATCGGTCATACCCGCTACATATGCAACTGCCTTGCGTACTGTCTGATCATCGTCTGCATCCGTGAGGGTGCTTGTAAGAGTAGGTTTCTTATTGGAATTTGGTATGTAATGCTTGCGATAGCTGTATCCGTTCATGTCATTTGGCAGCTCATCTGTATGTTCAACGAAATAATTGACCAGAGCCTGTAGTATATCAATGACTATCTCTCCCTGGACGACAGATTCCTCTCGATTATATATGTGTTCATAGTTGAAACGACGGAGCTCTCCAAGTGCATGTGCTACCTGTTTGCTCATTCCAATGACACCAGTAGCGAATATGGAGTCGATAATATCCCTGATAAAGGTATTTAATTGTTGGGAGCGTGTAGTGCCCACGACTTCACTGACACTTTCAGGTAGCTGAGACAAAGATACAATGCCAGAATGCAATGCATCGTCCAGGTCATGTGCACAGTATGCACACCTGTCAGCCCAACGTACCACCATGCCCTCAGGAGTTGACGGCATTGGTCTTGTCCAAGAGTGATTGCGTATACCATCAAGTGTCTCGGCACACAGATTCAAGGGAGCTAATGTCACATCTGCTCCCCAAGGCGCATGATCAAATCCATCTACGAGAAAGGGGCTCAGGGCATCTTCACTGGCGTGCCCACCTGGTCCATGTCCACAGTCGTGACCTAGGGCTATTGCCTCGCTAAGAGCAACATTCAGACCAACTGCCCGTGAGATAGCCGTAGCAACTTGGGCAACCTCCAGTGCATGGGTCAATCTTGTACGTTGGTAATCATCGGGGAAGATGAATACCTGCGTCTTTCCTGCAAGCCTGCGAAATGCTGGTGAGTGTATGATACGATCACGGTCTCGTTCAAAACAGGTTCTTAATTCATCGGGTGCTTCTGCGATTGCCCTATTACCTGAACCTTTGGATATAGTGGCCCCTCTGGCAAGTAGCGCTGCTTCTAGCTGTTCTCTCTCAAGTCGCTTTACCTCGCTTGTAAGGGAGGAGGTATCCGTAGGGGAGGAGGTATCCGTAGGGGAGGAGGTATCCGTAGGGGAGGAGGTCGGCTGGATGCAGGCTTGTGTATAAGGATGCGAGTCATTCTTAGCACATGGCAGGGCAATGCCATTATCTACTACTATGGATTCCATCGTTCCTGTCCACATAGAAGCTCTTGTCATGTAATTAAGGATAGCAGTGCCCTGTATCATTTATTCAGTATTTTCCGGTACCGGCTATAATGAGTAAATGAGCGATATTCTCAAAGTTGGCGTGTTGGGTGCAGGTGGCAGGATGGGTCGTGAGATATGCAAGGCTGTTACCAATGATCCGGATCTGGAGTTGGTAGCGGCAGTGGATCCTCATTTTGCTGGCATAGATATAGGTCAAGTAGCAGGGCCAAATGTTGCCGGACTGGATATAGCTGGCGATATTGATGCTTTGTCCAGAGCGGGAGCAGAGGTGGTTATAGATTTTACGATTGCCGATGCTACCAAACGTTCAATGGAGTGGTGTGCATTGAATGGAGTTCATATGGTTGTAGGCACCACAGGGTTGAGCGATGGAGATATCGACACCGCCAGGCAGATGTTCGAGCAGGCCGGGGTTAATTGCTTTATTGCAGCCAACTTTGCTGTAGGGGCTGTGCTCATGAATAGATTCGTAGAAATTGCAGCCCGGTATATGGACGGAGCAGAAGTAATCGAAATCCATCATGATGCAAAGGTAGATGCCCCTTCGGGCACTGCTCTGCGCCTTGCTGCATCGATTTCGCAGGGCTCATCCATGGCACTGCACAATGGCAAGCAGCATGGACAGGACAAGACAGAGCGTACTGTGATAAAGGAGGTGCGCGGAGGTATCTCGGAGGGAGGTGTGCGTATACATTCGCTTAGGCTCCCCGGTATGGTTGCTCATCACGAAGTCGTATTTGGTTCGGTCGGGCAGTCGCTTACCATCAGGCATGATGCATTTGACAGGACTTCGTTCATGCCAGGAATAATTATGGCAACGAAAGCGGTAAAAGATCATCCTGGAGTGACTATAGGACTGGACGAGCTACTTGGTATATGATGTCTGGACTTTAGAGTGGTGCGAGCGTGACCAATAATTACAGTACGAGCAGTACACATAGGACAGACCAGATTACTCAGCGTATCCTGGAGGCTGCGTTTAACTGTGTTGTTCGTTGGGGGGTAGCCAAGACCACGATGGAGGACGTTGCACGCGAGTGCAATATATCGAGAGCTACTATTTACAGATATTTTCCTGGAGGGAGAGAAGAGCTGGTGCAGTCTGTCATTGCATGGCAAGCAGGTCAATTTCTGGCTGATCTTTATGAGGTTCTTCATGGGGCACAGTCATTACAAGAGATTTTGGAGAGATTGATTTTCTTCTCCTCTGATTATCTGCGAAACCTGGAAGTTCTCGATAGGTTACTTGCGACAGAACCAGATGCCGTAATTCCGAAATTGACTACCGAGATAAATTTGATGGCATCTACAGTTTCAGGCTTTTTAGTCCCCTACCTGAGAGAATTTGGAATCAATACTCAAGTGAACATTCATGAAGCAGCTGATTATCTTGCTAGGATGCTATTTTCATTTATATCTTCTCCGGGCGACCTCGACCTGCAAGATCGTGCAAAAGTAAGCGATCTGGTGAGGGTAGAGCTGTTGAGCGGCATTGCCCATTGACAATGATACATTTTGTGCTATAATGTATCATATATGGGAACGGTAAGGAGACTGAGGATGAAATCCGAGGATGCCAGAGGTACTACTCGTATTTTTGCAGGCAGCAGGGGAGAGGTGCCCAAGGCTGTCCCAGGTGAACAGGAAAGTGCATGTGTCGTTCCTATCCAATTCTATGACCGACATGCCAACAGGTTACGGGATGTGGCGTTGCAGGAGGAGCAGGAAAGTAGTGTCCTGTCTTCTCAGGACAAACGACTGGCAGTCATTGAAGCCGCACTTACCGTCATAGAGGATAGAGGACTTCGAGGTTCAACTCTGGACAGTATTGCCAATGAGTGTGGATGTAGTAGGGCGACACTGTACAGGCTGTTCCCTGGTGGAAGGGATACCATTCTGAATGCTATCGTTAGTACGGAAACGGCTAAATTATTTAGTGCAATTGCCTCATCTATGTTGCCTGCTACCAGTGTATCAGAGGCAATTTCTGCGAGCATATATGAAGCTGCGCGTTTCCTCGAGGGACATAGAGCACTGCAAAAATTACTTGCAGATGAGCCGGATACCATTCTTCCATTCCTTGCTTTTGATGGCTTTGAGAGTATGTTGGATCAGGTAGTGGCGTTTGCTCGTCCTTTTCTGGAAAGGTGGATAGATAAAGATACTGCAAAAAGGGTGGTGTTGTGGTCGGCGCGCTTGACTGTCTCTTATCTGCTTTGTCCTGCAGAAGGTATTGACCTGACTGACAGAGATACAGTTACAAGACTGGTGGATACTTACATTATGCCTGGAGTGGATATTTTGGTGGGTAGCTATTAGTTGTTCGGTAGAGACAAAGGAGAAAGTGAAATGAAGATACCTAATGGTGAAGGCAGCGGCAGAATCGAGAATAGAATGGAAGAGATGGCTGATCTGGCGGTAGGGCTAAAGGATCTTGATCCAGAGGAGTTGGAAAGGATTGTATCCGTAGTCAATGACGACATGCAAGGAAAAGTGCATGATGTAGACTCTCATTACGATACAAGGTTTACATGGGAGTACGATAAGGGTTCTCGTCCAGCTCTCGACAAGTTGTACGAGAAGGCCAAAAAAGCCCAGTGGAATGCTCAGACTGATGTCGAATGGAGTATCGATGTCGACCAGGAGAAGGGGATTATGGACAATATGGCTGCTGGTGGTGGTTTTGCGGGCGTGAATACAGCTTCCATGGATCTATCCGGTACGCCATTTCAAAGCTGGGGAGAGAAGGAGTGGGTGCAGTTTGGGATAGAGGCACAGAACTGGACACTCTCTCAATTTATGCATGGTGAACAGGGTGCTCTGATTTGTACGGCCAAGATTGTTCAGACCGTGCCGTGGATAGATGCGAAGTACTACGCATCTACTCAGGTAATGGATGAGGCAAGGCACGTGGAAGTATTTTCACGCTATCTCGATGACAAACTCTCTGGCCACTATCCAGTCAACATCCATTTGCAGTCCCTACTTGACGCTATTATCGAGGACGGAAGGTGGGATATCACGTATCTAGGGATGCAGATAATGGTGGAGGGATTGGCTCTTGCAGCCTTCGGCTTTATCTACCAACTCACCAACGAGCCGTTGCTTAAGCAGATACTTAAGTATGTCATGGCAGATGAAGCTCGCCACGTTGCTTTTGGCGTAATATCGCTGAAGGAGTACTATCAGCAGCTTACCTCTGCGGAGATAAGGGAGCGCCAAGAGTTTGCCTATATGGCTGCTACCGCAATGCGTGATCGCTTTTTACAGCAGGAAGTATGGGAGAGGATGGGTATCGATCCAAAGAGCGTTGTTTCGTTGCTTAATCAAGTGCCTGAGCGTAAGCAATTTCAGGCGATGCTCTTTGCCAAGATCGTGCCCAACTGCAAGAAACTGGGTCTGCTGGATGCCAGCAATAGTTGGCTGCGTGAACGATTTACCGAAATGGGCATAATAGGTTTTGAGCATCTTGATGATACTGGCTCTGAGTATGAAGAATTGGAGGTGGTTCCTGGATAGCTGTCCAGGCTCGCTTGATCCTTTACTGTGTCCTTTACTGGGTATTGAGCCTATTGTTTATCTCAGCGATAGACGGGCATGATGCTCCGCCCTGTCTCTCTACTGATATGGATGCGGCGACATTTGCAATCCAGGCAGCATCTGTTTTGGCTATGCCATAGGCAACACCCGCCAAGTACGCGGCTGTATGAACATCACCTGCTCCAGTGGTGTCTACAGTTTTTCTTGCTGGGCTGGATGGAATAATAGCTGGAGTACAGTAGAGATCTGAATTTTCCATAGAGTCCGTGCTATGGCTTGTGCCAGGCATAATCACGCAACCATGCTCGCCTGCTCGAATTATAAGAGTGGCATCTTTCCTGAGATGTCTGTGTAGCTTTTTTGCCAATCTAGTTGCATATTCTATAACTATGTCAGCGGGGGAGGTGCCTAGGTCGGTGAGAGAGGGAGAGACTCTGCTGGGTAGTCCGTTAGAAGCGGTCTTTGGAGGGGCTGAGGTACTCAAGTCGGCAGGAGAGGAAGATATCCTGCTCGATTGAGCACCTACTCCTTCCTGTACCCTGTTCAATAGAGTCTCAGCCTCCTTGAGATTGAGTGTCAACAAGCTGCATGCGCTGATAATACTTACGAGAGACTTGTCATGCAACTCTCCTACCAGAGGGCCGGGGTCTATCACTATGTTCCATCTTTGTGACGCATGTACAATCCAATTGCTTAGCAATGGGCCAGATACAGGATAGAGAAACTCGTATCCGGAAATATATATCGTATCATCATTATGTAACTTATCCTCTATCTGAACCAAGTGCTCACCCTGTAGCATAGATTCACAACCCGGGTAAGTAATAAACGTACGTTCACCGGTTGGCTCTACCATTCCGACCACAAATCCATTGTCAATCTCTGACGTTAGACTGGTGAGATGGTCGATGTTATGTTCGCTGAGCGCTTCTTGAATGCTAGATGCCCAGCGGCCGGTACCTATGATCCCTCCATAGGCGGCTTTCATACCAAGCTGGCGAGCGGCATTAAGTACATTGAAACCTCCTCCAGGTGAGATATGACATTGGGAAGCCAGTATGTCCGACCCACGATCGGGAAGATGATCAATGTACAACAATATATCCATTACGATGCTGCCAACCAGGACAAGCCTCCCTTTCGGCTCTTCGCCGGAACCTATGTTATTCATTTTTTGAGTATTCACGTCATCTCCGTGGCCCAGGAGGTGACCGCTACACTAGCTCCATTGGAACTTATATTATTCGTTTTCACCATTCAGTTTGCTTGTCTGGAAGAGTGTCTGTTCTATGGTTACGATTTTTCAACAAAGACAGCGCATAGAAGGCAATTCCACTGATTACAAAAGATATCAGTATCTCTAAGCTGGAGTCAGCAAATATGCCTTTGGCTAGTGGACCGTTGAAAAATGGCGAAGTAGTGAATAGTAGCCCTACTGCGCTGCTGGCGATCCAGGCTACTACCCCAGGCCAACCTATGCCGTTGCTTACTAGTGAGGTGGAATACTTGGGGTCAAATAGAGAGTTTTTGCTTTCGGTGCCCGATGATGCATTCTCCAGTGCATAACCAAACCGTAATTGACCAGCAACAAAGATTCCTGCCCATGCTGCCAATCCTACTCCCAGCAGTATAATAAATGATTCAAATGGCTGGAAGAAGCTGCTCGAGAAGAACACTACATAAATGGTACCGCCAAGCATTATGCATGCATCTATAAATATACTCTTGTAGCGCTTCAGTGGCACAAACATGCTGAGTAGATTTAATCCAGAGGAATATAGGCTTAAGTCTGCCTCTACCACAAGTCCTCCTACTGCGGTGATTAGGTATGGTACATACATCCAAGAAGGCAGTACATGTTGTATTGCCGCTATTGGGTTTGCCGCTGTAGCGATGTGCGGGTCTTTGGCACCCAACAGGACACCGGTCATCATCAAGATAATCAGTGGTATTGATCCACCTGCTAGTACCGACCAGAAGATACTCTTTCCGCTCCTAGATGACGAGGTATAACGGCTGTAATCTCCTGCTGCGTTTGCCCAACTGAGTCCGGTACCAGCTACCACTATGGAAAATGCTGGTAATACTCCATCCAGCCACGATCCTCCACGCTGGGTGAGGATGGCGTGAAAGGATGTCTTGGTCAGTATCTCGATCAGAATGGCAACAGTTATGATACCTAGAAGGTAACTGCCCCATTTCTGCACTACCACCAGTGTGGCTTGCCCCAAAATGCTAAACGCAATTGACAGTCCTGCTACCACTACCAGCGATAACAATCCCAGCAGAACCGTACCAGCATGTATTGCCATGCCTAACAGCGCCATCATAGCCAGGGTGCCTGTAATTACGGCTATAGTCTCCCAGCCTACCAATGATACCCAGCTGATCAAATTGGGTATGAAGTTGCCATACAGACCAAAAATTGCACGAGAGATCGTCATCATAGGTACTCTCCCTTTCCACCCGGCGAGAGAGAGCACGCCTACCAAGGCGAAGGATACAATCGTACCACCAGCGATTGCGGTAATAGATTGCCAGAAATTCAGTCCGAAACTAAGTACTATGGCACCGAGTACCAGACCTAGGATGCCGATGTTGGCGGCGAACCATACCCAGAATAGATCCCAAGTGCTGCCAGAGCACGCTTCTTCCGGCACTTGCCTGATGCCATTCGATTCTATACGCCATGGCTGGTTGCTCTTGTCAATTACGTTGGTTATTGCAGTCTTGTCATCAGTGTAGGTGTCTGTGACACTACTGCTATCGATAGGGCTTTCAAGTTTACTAGTCACGAAAAGATACCTCCGCTTTCCGGTGACCGTTGCCACAGTCACATACCAAAACGAGGCCGGTCTCCTGACTTAGGATCTTCGCCCTCACCAGCCTTCCCAGGTATATTACCCAGTGGCAATTTTAGTGAGGACTCCCCAATCACAGTGGCGGGTCCGTGCCGGACTTTCACCGGCTTCCCGATTCTCCCTTAAGGTAGGCGATCCATTGCTGTAGGCACTTTCCCGGTTACCTGGTAGTGAATACTGGCAGGATCCCCAGCCGACTGGGCACCTCGTCTATTACTTCAGAAGATAATAGCACAGGAAGGCAGTTATATGCAACATCTCTCATTTGCGGTGCCACTAGTAGTTGTCACCGTGAGTGTCTATGACTTTACGATATATCCAGGAGACGTATATTGGGCAATAGTCGCATTAGTGCTATACACAGGATAAGTGCATGAGAATAAGATTGGTAACGACATGGTAGGAAAATGGCATCCAAATAGTGCCCAGCATGAACAGGCAGTTCAGTAGGAATGTGACATCCAGATGGTGCCCATAGCTACACTGTCCTATACAGCAACGCGATAGAAAATATGCTTATTTGCTGATAGTATACCTTTATGCTGGTATTGTCTACAGTACGGTTCTTGTATGATCGGTGTAAGCATCGGTTGTTCGACCTTATTGGAATTGTGACCGTAACGTTATTTGCTGCGGTCTACTTCTATCCTGGTCTTGAACATGGTTTTATTTTTGGTTCATTGAATGGCATTACAGCATATCCTCTCACTTCAGGAACTTTCAGTCACGTTCATAATCTCGTGGCAGGTGATCAATTCAGAGAGATGAGCCCATGGCTTCTGCTCAATTGGAATGCTATTCATGCAGGCAGTTTACCGTTATGGAATAGGTACTCGCTTCTCGGTATGCCTCAACTCGCCAATTTTCAATCGGCGGCATTCTCATTACCGCATCTTGTTTCGTACATCTTTCCAGCAAAGTGGGGATACTCGATTTCAGTGTTTGTGACCATACTTATTGCAGGAACGGGAGCTTATGTGACCGCTCGCACTCTTGGAGCTGGAGTTATCGCATCTATTGTTGGAGCGGTTACCTTTGAGATGTCTGGGTCTTTTATTGGCTGGATTGGCTGGCCCCAAGCAGGCGTTAATGCCTGGCTGGGCTGGATCGTATTCTTCATTATTATGATTTACCGTAATAAACGTCCACTTATGCCTGTTGTGGGGCTATCGTTAGCGGTGGCATTTTCACTATTTGCCGGTCATCCGGAGTCATATTTACTCGATTCTTTGGCTATTGGGTTGCTGGGTATCCTCTTTGCTGTAGTAGGTATAGTATATCGCAATGTTTCCCTGCATAAGGTGGTTACGACGGCTGTATACGTTACAGGAGGAGCGATCTTGGGTGGCATGATTGCATCGCCTATGCTCTTTCCAGCAATACAGTTACTTGCGGGAAGCGCCAAGGCTGGTAGCAAGCATATATGGGGCGGCATACCTCCCAATGTAACTATTCAATTCCTAGCTACTGGTTACTATGGTTATCCGACAACGGCAAGTCACTGGTTTTACGGCTCAAATTTCTATGAGCTATCAGCATGTGTAGGCCCCCTCATAGTCGTATTGGCTGTAGTTGCACTGTTGGCATACAAGAAGAGGCCGGTAGTAATGGCTTTGGTGGGTACTTTCGTAGTCTTATTCTTGATCGTATTCAGGGTGTTGCCTGTTATCCAATCTCTAACGAAGTACTTACCAGGTGGCACATATGTTTCTTTTGGCAGGCTACTGATGCCTATGGACTTTTTTATTTCAGTGCTGGGTGCGCTGGGGTTGTCCGTTTTGCTCCGGAGCATTGTTCATAACGGGAGTGCACACAGTGATGTAGTCGACAGTGATGTAGTCAACAGTGGTACGATTGGCAATGGTACACTCGGGAGTAATAGTAGATCTATCGCGTTAGTTGTTTTTTTCATATCGTCGGTTGCACTCGCTCTCATTCTGGCATATCTAATTTTTCATGCTGAGACCGACAAAGTTCTTAGTTCGAGTGACCGTTCTATTCGTATACACTCTTTGGTGTTGTCGATTATTACCCTGATTGGTGGTGCCGTAGTAGTCGGCATTATCGTTGTGTACAAAAAATACAGGTTAGCTAGAAGTGACCATGACGGGATTCATGGTAGCGTACATGACTTAAAAGCGGGAGTCGTAGCAATTGGATTATTGATATTACTTCTACAAGGGGTCCTGCTTATACCACCAGCTGCTACTACAGAGGGTTTTAGCCATCGTTTTTATCCCACTACGGATTCTATGACCACACTGCAGGCAATAGTTTCTGGACATCTTGTCGGTGATGGCCCTCTTCCTGCATGGTATATTGGACCAACCAGATCTAGCCCTCTTGATGCCTTTACACCGGAGACTAATATACCTTATGGTATCGATTACTTTGGTGCATACGATCCAATGCTGCAGAAAAGTTACTTATCATCATGGAGTAATGTGGCTTTGCAGCTGGCTCCACTCAACGGTATGGGATGGTTCGTCCCTTCATTTGACACCGCGAAAATTGCCAGAGTATATGGGGTCAGATACCTTATTTCAATTGTGAACGCACACGGTAAGGTTATTATTCCTCCAGGAACCACATCGGTATTTGAAGAGCCTGGCTATGACATAGATATGGTGCCGAACAGCCATAGGTTTACACTAGTGAACCCGAGTTCAATTCTGCACAGTGCAGAGGTTGGCTCCAATCAGTTTGGTAAGGTGCAAAGTTGGTATTGGACCAGTAACAATAGCTTGACGATATATATAGATGCCAGGCATGAGGCACTTTTGTTGGCGCGTATCACATCGGTGCCTGGTTGGCACGCAACGATCAATGGCAAACCAGCCAAGTTGTCCGTTGCTTTGGACACCATGTTGTCACTGAACGTGCCAACAGGTAAGAGTATTATCCGGCTCACTTATTGGCCATCTGGATTGACTGATGGGATTATCCTGGCCGGAGTTGCTTTCTTGATTCTGATCGTGTTGTTGGGAGTAGAGCTCTATTACAAGTTATATCGTTGAATGACCATATATAGATGATGAGTATCGGTTAATTGACCAGGAAGGGGGTGTAAGTCCGTACGCAGGCGGTAGAAGGGGAGGATGGCATATGAGAATTCTTAAGGGCGCTGACAGAACAGGTGCCAGCCCACTTCTGCCCAAGCGCCAAGCAGCAACAAGCGCCCCAGCCATGAATGGAGAAAAAAATTGACTACACTCAAAGCACTTGGCACCCTACTGCTACAGGCTGGGATGCTGGTCACTACAAGCCATGCTACGACAGCAGTTCCTATGATCAGCCATACCAAGCTGCCAACTACCATTGTGTTCCTTTGGCCATAGATATTCCTACAGATATTCCTACACATGGACATATTTTGTATGGATAGATTGTGTGATATGGTGAGCCTTTTACTTCGTAGGCTACTTCGTAGGGAAGAATTGTATTAGTCGAGTAGCGGGCCGTTGGTATGATCATGCAGGCACTATTCTCAGGTGTTGTATCGACATTAGGAGTGATAGGGCGATGGTGGGTAGTTGGTATGATCATGCAGTCACTACCTTCTACTACCTTCGGTATAGTGATATCCTCCCCGTACGGATGGGACTTGCGCTCCTGTATGCTCAATCAGCATGCTTATTCCTGATGGTATGTCGACGGTTGTTCCTCTCGGTAAGTTGGCCAGCAACCAGGTACCATCCTCCTGCCAGCCATGCAGCTACTAATATTACTCGTCCGGCATAGTGTTTGGTGACATTGCCTACAATGCGACTCAAGGTCGGTAGGTCTGCCTGTTGGCGGAGGAAACTGTTTAGATCCCATCCGAAGGCCGCCAGGAATAAAAGTAGCCAGATGGTTACGCCTACGCCCTGTAAACTCGGTCGTCGAATAAAGTTACGTATTGCCTTTCCTGTCGATCTCATCCAATCTATACTTTTTACCTCTTGATGGTGCAATCCATTGGCTATTGCAACAATTGCTATTGTTGCGATTACCAGTGCAATGCTGATATGGGCAGCAGTAGTAGTAAATGGCTGTCCACCCTCCCATAGTGAAAATATAACGGTAATCACGCCAATGAAAATTAACTTGGTGCCATTAGTCGTTGAGTAGCCGTAATGATCTCTAAGCATGTGCAATCTAGGTGTTGACCGTTTGACATCACCCTTAGCCTGTTGCGCACTTTTGCGATCCAATCCAGATTTTCTAACAAACTTCGTAATAGACTTATACTATTCGTTCATAATTTGTTTGCCAAGGCAGGCCAAGGCACAAGGCAGGCCAAGGCACAAGGCAGGCCGGTTGCAAATAAGTAGGCTGGCCGTGAATGGCCGTGAATGGCCGTGAATAAGTTACTTCTGACTTGTAGTACAATATAGCCATGGACAGCAATCGGCAACTGGTGGATAGAGCTGGGATTCCAATGATGCGTGGATGGTTGCATGCTTCTATATTCCCACTGATAATACTCGGTGGTGTTACGCTTGTAATGCTCGGTGAGTCATTGCTGGCACGGATTGGCGATGCGATCTATTTTGTAGCATCGGCTGAGTTGTTTGGAGTATCGGCGGTCTACCATATAGGTCGTTGGAGAGAACGCGTGAAGGGGATCTTAAAGCGACTCGATCATGCCAATATATATATTCTAATTGCCGGAACCTACACGCCTATTGCGCTTCTTGCAATGCATGGAGATTCACGTATTGCTGTACTGACGTTGGCGTGGTCTGGGGCACTTGCAGGTGTCATATTTCGTGTGTTTTGGGTGAATGCTCCTCGTGTCCTCTATACATTGCTTTACATAGCCCTTGGTTGGGCTGCTCTATTCTTTATTCCACAGATGGTGAATGGCGCAGGTCCGGTAGCCTTTAGCCTCATCATACTGGGCGGATTATTTTATAGTGTTGGCGGTATAATGTATGCGACCAAAAAGCCAAACATTTCTCCTAAGTGGTTTGGCTTTCATGAGATGTTTCATACTTGTACCATTCTTGCATATATATCGCAGTATGTAGCTATATCTATGATTACCTACAGATTCTCATAGGCAGCGTTGCTGTACCCAGGGTGGTTCACTGTAGCGACACGTAGACATGAAATAGTCTTACACGTATGTAGTTCTGTTGTATGGAACATGGAGTAGAATGAATACTGTCATGATGCCGTACAGGATGATTAGACGCATAGTTGTAGCTATAGCTTATGCAGCCATCATATTACTCGTCTCTGCCGTTCTCGTTACGCCCAATGTTTTGCAGAACACAGTTTCTGATGCGCGTTCATGGCCAATTTCCACCAATCTTGTCGCATCTCATATGCATCTCATGCCTGTAGCACCTTCCTCGTCTACAGCATTGTCTTCGTCTGCAGAATCCCCCATACCAGCGGCATCTTCTGCATCTTGGAGCAACCCTGTATCGATAGACCCAACCGGCAACGGTATTACGTCTGTATCCTGTCCTGTAGCAACATTTTGTATGGCAGTAGACAATGATGGTAATGCACTTACGTATAATGGTTCTGGTTGGTCGCCCCCCCTGCTGGTAGGCGGTAGTGGTGTTCACCTTTACTCAGTATCGTGTGCATCCTCATCATTTTGTATGGCAGTCGGATCTGGGGGATATGCAGTAAGCTATAACGGTAGTACTTGGTCTACGCCATCTCAGGTAGATGCCAATTCCGGTAGTTTTGGAATTACCTCGGTGTCGTGTCCGTCAGCCAGTTTCTGTATGGCAGTAGACGGTAACGGTAACGCGCTGTACTGGAATGGTGCCTCCTGGTCACAACCTGTTACCATTGATCCAGGTAGCGGGGGAATGTCAGTATCTTGTCCTACAACGACATTTTGTATGGCAGTAGACGATAACGGTAATGCTTTGACATACCTAGCCGGTACCTGGGGGATGTCTCATGCAATACTCTCTGGGCAGATACTGTCATCCATTGCATGTACGTCTCCTGGATTCTGTATGGCGGTAAGCTATTTTGGAGAAGCACTTGCATTTAATGGGGTTTCATGGTCTGCTCCTACTGAAGCAGACAGTACTGGTTACAACTTATATGTATCCTGCAGACCTTCTTATTCTTGTGTCGCTGTATCTTCTTCAGGTAATGCAGTACTCTACAATGGGACATCTTGGTCCAGTCCTGTATCTATGGACTCCTCCAGTCCTACATCTCTGTCCTGTGGATCCACACAGTCATGTGTAGCTGTAGATGCGGCAGGAGATGCAATCTACTACAGTGCACCTGCTCCACCTGTACTTGATTACATAAGCCCATCATCAGGTTCTATATCGGGTGGTACTACTGTGAATATATACGGATCAGGCTTTAGCTCCATAGAAGGAGTAAAGTTTGGATCCTATTCGGCATCCAGCTTCAAGGTGGTATCTCAAG
>JAJZWK010000031.1 GCA_021846725.1 Actinomycetes bacterium
GCAGACTATTTACTTGCGCTTGATCCGGGAGCGGCCGTTGCAATTCAATATGGAATAGTGGCCCTACCAACAGATATACTCATCTCTCCATCAGGAAGTGTCGTCACCCTGCATGTAGGCGCAATCAGCCAAAGTACACTACTCAAGTGGCTGCATTACACCAAGTAACTGACCAACTGAACACCATTGCAGGCGAGTTTGTGGTCGTACCCCAGGCTGCATTACACCAAGTAACTGACCAACTGAACACCTCGTCCTTCCGGTTACCTGCAACTAACCGTTTATACCTGTCAAGCCTCTGCTCGTAATCATCGTTCAGCTAACCGTAATACTGCTAACTGTAATAGTATGGAATTGATATGCAAAATAAGACAGTTCCATCAAAGCATACATGCCCCGTAGAGGAATGGCGACATGCATACGATTCCGAACGTAAGCGTAAAAACAACTTCCAGACCCTCTCGGGCATACCCCTCGAACCAGTATATGGTCCCGACGATGCTGAAAGACCCGGTGTATACCCTTTCACCAGGGGACCTTACGCGTCAATGTACCGTACCAAGCTCTGGACAATGCGGATGTTCGCAGGATTCGGCAGAGCTGAGGATACCAATGAACGCTTTCTCAAGTTAATAGCAAACGGCCAGAGTGGCCTCTCGGTTGCCTTTGACCTTCCTACTCTCATGGGCAGAGATTCTGATGACCCGCGTTCTGAAGGCGAAGTCGGTCGTTGCGGAGTGGCAGTAGACACCCTGGAAGACATGAAGGTTCTCTTCAAGGATATAGATCTAGGTTCGATCAGCACATCCATGACAATAAACGGCCCAGCTATCGCACTACTGGCAATGTACATAGCGGTGGCAGAGATGCAGGGAGTAAAACGGTCTGATCTTGCAGGCACTATACAAGCAGATATTCTGAAGGAGTACCAAGCTCAAAAAGAGTATATATTTCCACCAAGGCCATCTGTGCGACTGGTATCAGATATGATAAGTTTCTGTGCCGAAGAGATGCCCCTATATCACCCTGTATCAATATCTGGATACCATATAAGGGAAGCCGGAGCAACCGCAGTAGAGGAGCTGGCATTCACTCTATCCAACGGATTTGCGTATGTAGAAGAGATGACCAGACGGGGAATGGATGTAGATGACTTCGCTCCTAGGCTGTCGTTCTTTTTCAACAGCCATATAGACTTCTTCGAAGAAATTGCAAAGCTTAGGGCAGCCAGAAGGATCTGGGCACGCTGGATGAAAGAGCACTACCATGCCAAGAACCCTCTCTCCATGCGTTGCCGCTTTCATGTGCAGACGGCAGGATGCTCGCTTACCGCCACACAAGCCGAGGTGAATATAGCAAGAACAGCCATAGAAGCCATGGCCGGAGTACTCGGTGGAACCCAGAGCCTGCATACGAACTCAATGGATGAGGTACTATCACTCCCTACAGAAAAGGCGGCACGCATAGCACTCCGTACCCAACAGGTAATCGCCTATGAGACCGGTGTAGCTGAAGTGGCTGATCCGCTTGGTGGCAGCTGGTACATAGAGAGCTTGACGGACGAAATAGAGAGAAGGGCAGAAGAGATATTCTCCAAAATACTGGAGATGGGAGACGGCTCTATTCTTGAGGGAGCTTACGCGGGCATAGAGCAGGGATGGTACCAGCGCATAATAGCAGAGTCAGCCTACAGACAAGAACAGCGAATATCATCAAAAGATAGGATCATTGTCGGAGTAAACGACTTTTTTGAAGGAAACAACGAGGAGATTCCCATGTTGGTCATAGGACAAGAGAGTGAAACAGCTCAGGCGGAAAACTTGCGCCGCTTCAAATCGCAGCGTGACTCAATAGCAATAACGCAGTCCCTCGAAGCACTAAAGATATGTGCAGCAGGCAACGACAACCTGGTTCCACCAATCATAGAAGCGGTAAAGGCAGGATGCACGGTAGGGGAGACCATGAATGCTCTGGCAGAGGTGTTTGGTACCTACGAGGAGCCGGTATTCACTTGATCTGCTCTATGCAACTGAACCAATACATGCAATTGAACCAATACGTCAAGCTGTGATCATAGCCGAACTAGCCAACGACCCTTCTATCCAACAAGGTATCCCTCCCTCAATGAAATATCGTGCAGCAATACGACAGGGGGCAAAAATCATCCGCAATGGTGGACTGGTCAGCTTCCCAACTGAAACTGTATATGGACTGGGGGCAGATGCAACCAACGCCAGTGCAGTTGACAAGATTTATCGAGTAAAAGGACGGCCCAAGGACGACCCGCTAATCGTGCATCTAGGCTCAATAGATGACCTGGCCGGTATTACTAATAGTGAATCGCACATTATGGATACAGCACTGGAATTGGCTGGCATGTACTGGCCGGGGGCGTTGACAATGATACTGCCCCGCAAAGAAGGTGCAGTGGCATCCGAAGTATCTGCCGGACGTAGCACTATAGCAGTAAGGATGCCTGATCACCCTGTAGCGCTTGCTCTCATCAGAGCTGCAGGAGTGCCAATTGCAGCACCAAGTGCGAATCGTTTCGGGCATATCAGCCCGACTACCGGTGAACACGTTATATCTGATCTGGGTAATGAGATAGACATGCTGATAGATACAGGCCATACACGCATAGGAGTGGAATCGACCGTAATTGATTTGACAGCAAGTACTCCCACTGTACTACGTCCAGGTGGAGTCACTATTGAAGAGTTACGCCGTACACTCCCCTCGCTTGCATACACACCAAAGCAAGTAAGAGACTCATCCTCATCTCCCGGAAGTTACCTTCGCCATTATTCACCCCATACTCCATTGGTCATAGTGGGTGATTTCGACGTGGATACCGGCAACCGATCGTCGACACACGTAGCAGAAGTAATGAGCGAGTTGGTCGGTTCTCTCTCTGCTCGTGGTCTATCATCCACAGTAATAGCCACCTTTCCTGAGAAAGCAGATGACCTGGGTAACCTCGCAAGCAACCTTTACAGCTACCTACACGCAGCAGATGCCGGAAAAGGTGACATCATACTGGCCGGATTCGTACGCGATGAGGGTATCGGCACAGCTATAAACGATAGGCTGTTCAGGGCAGCCGCTGGAAGAGTTGTAAATGATGCTTCACCCGCCACAGTTGATTTTATCGTCGAACTGGCCTCTCCTTGAACCTCCTGACCGGTCTCACCTCTCCTAAGTCCATTGACCCTGAGCAGCCTGAGCCTCCCCTGACTGGCCTGTACTCTTCGAGGATGCTTAACCCATAAATGATACATTCAGATCGCTATCTGATATTCTCGTATCATCAGCTATTTTGGATGCATAGGAACTGAGCAGCTCTTCTATCCTCTCATCAAAAACAGATATCATCCTTGCTGCCAAGATAGCTGCGTTGGCTGCCCCACCTATAGCAACAGTAGCTACCGGCACTCCCTTCGGCATCTGCACCATAGACAACAATGAATCCAACCCATCGAGATGTTTTAGCGCAACCGGAACACCTATCACTGGCAGCGTAGTCGTAGCAGCCAACATACCCGGTAGATGTGCAGCACCGCCGGCACCGGCAATCAGCACCTGCAATCCACGCCCCCTGGCACTACGGCCATACGCCAAAAGGTCATCAGGGGTGCGGTGTGCAGATATAATCCTTATCTCATAACCGATTTTCCACTCATCAAGCACATCTGCAGCCAACTTCATCGTCTCCAGATCAGAACGGCTACCCATCACTATACCAACCTTTATCGTAGTAGATGACATAATTTACCTCCTGGCGTCCTCACTCATTTATCCAAGCACTTATTACGTGAGACACATCTTAGCGCTACTTTAGTACAGTGTCCTGCAAATCACCATGGGTTCCCGCCAGCCACAGGTCAGACACTCACACGTTGTCGATTATGTGCGCAATCCAGCGAAAAACACCAGTAATCTAGAGGTAGTATCCGAAGACACAACTATTTGCAAGAAGAAACACTCACTCCAGCACAGATAGGTCACCTCTGCGTAAACCTTCTATGACCTTACGATACTCCCCCGCAGAATCATATCCGGCTGAATCAGTAGGCAGGATCTTTAGCCCCCTCTCTCGATCTATACCGTACAAACCGAGGCGCGGTTGGTAATCTCCCCACTCATAATTATCCATTAACGACCAATGAAAATAAGCCTCTATAGGTATACCCTCTTCTATCGATCTCATAAGCACCTTGAGCGTCTCTCGAATGAATTGCGGTCGTGTCCATCCATCTCGACGTGGAAATGATTGCCCTCTCACTACCCTCGTAGACATACCGTTTTCTACTATCCAGATAGGCAAATCTGCAGTCATATTGGCACGCGCATAGTAATACAATCCCTGTGGATGAATTACATCATCCCAAGCCGAACGCAACGGTAGCCACCACCGACCACCTGAAGTCTTTCTTCCAGGCAATACAATATGTCTGGATACTACGGGATTGTAATAGTCTATCCCCACCATATCCAGTGCAATATCGTAAGGACTGCCATACAGAGTATCCAGGAGTGAGCTTCTTTCCAGCATCGCACGGAGCGGACTCTCTGGAGTGCTTCGTTGCGAACCATACCTACGTGAAGCAAGGAAGCTCTGAACGGCATTTCCTGCCCTCCCTGCCATCATGTGCTGCCTAGAGACCACCTTGGAGGCAACAGCTCTGACAATTTGCTCACCTCTACTAGGTAGTTCAAGAGTGTCATACCATATTCGTCTACGCTCCCCAATCCATTGACATACATCATCTCGATCTACCCCAAAAGCCCTCAGTGACAGCAGGTCTATAAGCATACGATCCAGTTCGTAGACACTCGCGCAAGCACTATTCGTCGTCACCATAGCATCAGGCTGTATCTCATGAATTGTTTCATACGCTTTGATATGAGAGGAAAGAAGGTTGGCTGCTGCTTCAAGCGACCTGGTAGCTGATTTTATACCAGGCGGGAACACTCCAAACAGATATGAGAGCATCACCAGAGCATTTGGCTCATTAATAGTGACCCAATGCGAACAGTGCTCAGATAGCCTGGAAACCACCAAGCGAGTATAGTCTGCAAACACTTCAGGAGAATTATCCTGAAGCCAGAAATCTTCACCAAGCCACCTGGGATGAGTCCAGTGACAGAGTGTAACTAATGGCTGCATCTCGCGCTCGACACAAGCCGCTACAATATCATTATAGCGAGATAACGCATCGTCATCGATTACTCCGACCTTTGGCTGTATGCGTGCCCATTCCAGGCTGAATCTGAAAGCATCACACCCTGCAGCTTTAGCCAAATCAAGATACTCTTCGTAACGATTCCAGAAATCCACCGCAATACCGGATATGTCCTTGCGGCCAATCAATCCCGCCCTCTCCCACGAATAAAAGTTGTTCTCAGGCTCACCTGGACCATTTATTCCCCCTTCGGTCTGAAAGCTGGCAATTGCAGATCCAAAGTGAAACCCACTCGGCAACGTACTCATGAGTTGCCTTCTATAAAAGTATCAGTCGACATAATAAACATCTTACTCATATAGATAGAATCGCACATACGACATCACGTAAGTATAAGTTCGTAGGAGAAAGCCCCGTTGTATAAGTATTCTCGATTTGCCATAATGAAGAGATGAGTAATTCACAGTATGTACATATACGTATCGTGTCGATCATAATACCAACCAGGACAACGGTAAGATAGTTATATGGGAACCAAGCCTGCAAGCACGGTCAAGAGGTCGTCTGAGATGTCATCCGGAAGAGGGTTGCAGGTAGCCTTGGGGCTGATCTGGCTGCTTGATGGTGCACTGCAGTTCCAGCCATTCATGTTTACAAAGGGCTTTGTGAACCAGATACTTTTGCCAAGCGCTCAGGGCAACCCAGGTTGGGTAGCAGATCCGACCATCTCGCTGGCACACTACATCGAACCCCATATAGCAGCTTGGAACGCATTCTTTGCCACGCTGCAGGTACTAATTGGAGTCGGTATAGCAGGTGGAGCATTGGCCAGGCGACCATCTATCATAAAAATAGCTTTACTGACTTCTATGGTTTGGGCGTTGATGGTATGGTGGCTGTCAGAAGGGCTTGGTGGAATACTGCAGGGAGGGTCACCATTATCAGGAGCTCCTGGGGCTGTCATTCTGTACGGACTAATCGCTATACTCCTATGGCCATCGAGTGATCTCGTATACACCTCGCCACGAATCAAGAAAACAGTTAATCGGTCTGCTGAAGGAAGAACATCAAGCCAGACCAGTAAAGGGATGCCAGACCAGGCACTCACCGCCGCTGATGAATCAAGTCAGCCAACAAATGAACAAACTTCCACCGTCCTACTCAGCGAGGAAGAGACAATACAACTACTACCAAGCAAGCTAGACACAATAAGATATTTCATGGGCGATCTAGTAAGTAGCGTAACAAGCAACACCGCAGCAAAAGTTATCTGGGCTACTCTCTGGATTTTCAACGGGTTTTTACTGCTGGAGCCCTCTAATCAAATGCCCCAAGCCGTCAGTTCGACAATTAAATCTGCTCTACCCGGACAGCCTGGATGGCTACATGGCCTGCTAAACAGCTCGGCAAACATGCTGTCAGGTACGGGGGCTTGGGTTGACTCTTTACTGGCAGTTGTCATGATCATAATAGGCGCAGGAGTAGCATTGAACCTTTATCCGCGGGTAATGCTATCTGTAAGTATTGTATTATCCCTCGCAATATGGATATTCGGCGAGGGGCTGGGAGGTATTTTAACCGGTCAGGGAACTGACCCGAACACAGGACCTCTATGGATTATTCTTGCTGGTTGCCTGTGGGCACGGCTAATGCTTACGGAAAATCGTAGATCCCATCATGTTGCAACTGACCCATATCCCAATTCAGAGCAGACATCCATACAAGAATCTCGACGCGAGACCGTATATTCGGCAACAAGCACTTAGAGACCCAACTTAGAGGCTCAGAGAATTAGAGCCTGCCGATTCTTACGTATGATGAGACAAACCTAGGTGACCACGCGGCTAATATGTACTCATGAATACAAATAGCAACGGTGCTGGCAGCAACAACGAATCAACTTCCCCAAACGACCTGTATCGCCCCTTTACCCTCGCCATAGACATAGGTGGTAGTGGCCTGAAGGCAGCTATAGTGGACACAAGAGGTGAAATGGTTGCAGCACGAAAGCGTATGGAAACCCCTTACCCTCTTGATCCAAAACGGCTGGTAGATTCACTCTCCTTACTAGCAAGCGATCTGCACGCAACAAGTGGTGTCGACTACGATAGGGTGTCAGTTGGATTCAATGGTATGGTGCGTCACGGAATCATTATCACAGCACCCCAATTTTCTACAGTCGGTGGGCTCGGTACACCAATAGACGATGACCTTGTAAAAGCTTGGCATAATTTCAATCTAGCCAATGCACTTGAACGCACTCTCGAAAAACCTACTCGAGTTGCAAATGATGCAGACGTGCAAGGAGCTGCTGCTGTTACAGGTAAGGGACTTGAGTTGGTTATCACCCTAGGAACCGGCTGTGGAACTGCTATATTCTATGACGGCTCCCTCCTGCCACACATGGAATTTGCCCACCATCCCATACATGGCAAGGAAACTTATAACGATTATATCGGTGACCAGGCTTTACGAACATTGGGCAATAACAGGTGGACAAAGCGCGTAATAAAGACAATAGATATAATGCGCAATCTCATGTTCTTCGACATATGCTACGTAGGTGGGGGGAATGCAAAGAAGCTCACGCAGAAATTGCCAGATGACTGCAGCATCATAGACAATTCCGCTGGCATCCTTGGCGGCATCAGACTATGGGATACGGGACATCTCGGTCTGACTGGCCACTAGATGCAACCAGCGTCCTCACTGTATTGAACACAGCTATAAAATCTAGCGCATAGGTCTGACTGGCCACTAGATGCAACCAGCGTCTCGCCAGATGTATACTAGGGAAAGTATGAATCCTAATTCCCCAGAACCCAGGTTCGGTAACGTAATTACTGCAATGGTCACCCCATTCCTACCAGATGATTCCCTGGATATAGACGGTACAGTACGGCTTGCTCGATGGCTGTCAGAGCATGGCAGTGACGGTTTGGTGCTGGCTGGATCCACTGGAGAAGGTGCCGCTCTCAGCGATGAAGAAAAACGGGAACTCTGGTCTTCTGTGGCAGAGAGTATCACTGTACCAGTAGTAGCAGCTACCGGTACCGCTGACACTCGACATACGATACAACTTACCCGTGTTGCAGAAGAATGTGGAGTAGACGGCATACTGCTAGTCACTCCTTACTATCTGCGTCCCTCTCAGCAAGGCCTCTTTGACCACTTCAAAGCCGTAAGTGAATCCACCAGTCTGCCTGTCGTACTATACGATATACCATCGAGAACGGGGAGGCGCATAGCAATAGATACGACGTTAAGACTGGTCTCCGAGGTAAAGAACGTTATCGGGACAAAAGATGCCACTGGAGATGTTCCATCCGCTGCTCGCCTGATAGCCAATGCACCAAGTTATTTCGAACTCTACAGCGGAGACGACTCACTCACTCTTCCATTTCTCTCTGTAGGAGGCGTAGGGTTGATAAGCGTAGCAAGCCATTGGGCGGGAGAAGAATTCAGCCAAATGATCTCTTCGTTCAAGGCAGGCGATGTGCATAAGGCCACTGGAATAAATGCCTCCCTTATCGAGTCTTATGTATTTGAGACATCAGAGGCTTTTCCCAATCCTCTGCCTGCAAAAGCAGCCTGTAGGGCACTGGGGCTACCTGCAGGTCAATGTCGATTGCCCCTTGGCTCAGCACCGACGCAACTCGACAATGCTGCTCACCAGGTGCTGGCTCACTTGAACAAACTAAACTAAACTAGGCCGCAGCAACTAAGCTATCACGCAATCTCCTCTATGCTTCTTCCTATGCTCCAGCACCGGTTGTGCCTGTGGATTTCCGGTTACCGCATGGGTCGTAGTTGATGCCTATACTCACTCCTATGCTCCAGCACCGGTTGTGCCCAATTTTGCCAACTCCGCGTCGATTTTCTTCTCATACTCTTCAAAGTCCTTCTTAGCTGCCTTGGGACTCCATCTCCCTTTAATAGTAAACAACAATATGAGGAAGAGAACCTGACCACCCAGGCACACCCACCACCATGTTTCCCACTGGTTTGGTGAATGTTCCTTTGCTGGGATTATCTTCTCAGCCGCAACCAGCAATGCCGCAAGCTGTGGAGAATAAGACTTTATCTTGGCAACCGTTGCAGCAGATACTGGTCTTCCTGCCTGAAGGCCAGCAGCAGCAGAGCTGAACAAATTGAGCCCATTCAACTGATTGAATATCCCCGGCTGTGTTGTCGCCAGTTGCTGCTGGCTGGCGAGTAGGGCGGCCAGCTGGGGTGAGTACGACTCAATTTTGGCCGCTATACTGGCAGGAACCGGTTTCCCAGTTTCGACATCAGTTGCAGCACCTACAAAAGATTCTAACCCCAACAACTGATCAAACAGGGAATGAGGTACCGCTGAGAGACTATAATTACCACCTATGAAATCAGCCAGCGCCAGTCCGTAAGGCTCACCGGTAGCTCTCAGCTGAGCAACAACCGATGGTGGTGCCGGCTTTTTTGCATTCGCGTAAGGTGCCGCTAGGTTCAAAGTATTCAGGGTGTCTACAGTATGGACACTACTTGGAGTCGCCAGATAAGTAGCCATGGCTCTCCCGTAGGGTTGATTGGTAGCACGCAATCCAGCCAGGACCGCTGGGGGTGCTGGCTTATGGCTGGCAACGTACGGTAAAGCGGCGTTAAGAGCCTGGAGGCTGGTAGCAGCTGCATTGTTATCTACAATGGTCGATGCAGACGAGATGACTTGGGGCATTACCAGGAATGATATTGCAATGATTACCCGCAGTATCCATCCCCACACCGCCAATCCAGTAGCCGCCAGTGCAGGGTTCTTCTCCTCTACGGCTTCCGTATAGCTTGCCATCCACGCTACATAAGCCATAGCGTCAAAAAACCCTATAAGTATCACAATCCACACCAATGTGTAATAGCCAGTAGTCGGTGCATGTACCTTTGAGATGAATAGGAGAGTAGCAATTATCATACCCACGGCACCGACCAGCATGAATGGTTTGCGGACTCGCAACTTATCTGAAAGAATGCCGAACACTATAAGCGCACCTGCATCAAATGCCCAGTACCATGTATTTATACCATTGGCATTTGAGGTGGTTTGGCCAAATACCACCACGAAATAGAGAGTGAATACTGTAACTGCCGCGTAGTATATGAGCAGAAAGGTCGATATACCTATCGAAGAGACGATCAAGTCCCACTTCAGCATGGTCCGTATGGGACTTTTCAGGGACTCCTCTATATCTATTCCCTTTGCACGTGCCTGGACCAGAGCTCTTTCCTTCTCACTGACCATTAGTTGATCGCGCAGTCCGGGTGATAGCTCACGCAGTCCAATAAACGTAATGGCAAAGACCACTAAAGCTACGATTCCAGAAATGATGAATTGATCTTGCCAGGGATGCAAATGCATTAGAGTATGCTCTGCAACAAGAGTAGCCGCAAGACTGCCAAGTACCGGACCGAGTGTCCAAAAACCCATTGCAGATGCTCTACCTATCTGTGGAGAGAAATCCCTTATAAGCGCCGGAGTAGACACCAGCACAAGCCCCTCAGCAAAACCTATCGCTGTATAAGCAATTGCAAAACCCAGTTCCGAGTGGATATTCGGAATTGCAAAGAGTTGCAACAACGCCGTAGCAAGCACTCCGTAAAGAGTAAGGTTAACTCGGCCAATCTTATCCGACAGGCCTCCCACAATAGCAGTGACGGCCGCTGCAAGATTCCCAATCACGACCAGTGTCATAAAATAGAGAAATGACATGTGATAGTACGGAAGCAACAAGGGCAGCACAGCACCTTCTACGAAGTAAAGGTAATACAGCACAACCGTAATCGCAACCGTAATCCCCAGATAGGTATATCTGGGCAGGGTATCGGGATAGGTATCTATAGTCCTGTCTATGATGAACCTAAACCTGCTCCTTGGCTCTCCTGCTCCACTACTACCATTACCTCCACTATTATTGCCAGTAACGCTTGTCATTTACTGATCCCCTTTCTTCTGTCCGTATCTACATTCCATCTTCAGTCTATTGTTCCCCCTCTGTTCCCCCTCTGCTTCATTGTCAGTCTATTGCTCCTCTTCTGCCGTTCCTCTAGTCCATAGCTCCCATTCCACGCCTTCGACTTCATTGCTCCGTTGTAGTCCCCACTCCACCTTCAATTCATCACCCGACCGTATCGTAAGATCATAAACATTAAGTTTACTCAAATTTCATCTGCGAAAGTAGTTTTTGAAAATATTTGTGTAGTGCATACACCGCTTGACCCACAGAGTACCCTTACAACTCCTTGTTCCAGGGATATCTGGGAATCGATCTCCCAGAAGAAGAGCGGACGCCACATATCTCTGCCAGGAGCTTCGACGCTTCGAGGTTGATCAGAGGCGGATCAGGTGTACAAGGGTGTCGAGGTTGCTCATCGAAGGTGAACAGGCTGTCGATATATATTGTGCACAAGTTGTGTGTTCAAGGATGGATATCCTTCTTGGTCAGAAGTACTTGCACTTGCTCACCTCAGATAACCGCCACCGCCACGTTGTCCGATAAAGACCTCATCCAAGGCGTTTCCGTTCGCACAGAGCGGTTAGAAGTTCCAGACCTGTCGGCTTCAGTATTTCGACAACAGCGTAGATCGGTTTCTTCTCCCCTACAACCTGTTCAAGCGCTTCTGCCCCGCCCCCGCTCACAGGGATGTTGGTCATAAGCAGGACAAATGGAGTATTGCTCACCTCGTAAAGAACAGCAGCCTTGCCAAGTGTCTTCCACAAGGCATCAGTATTCTTCAATCCGACCCGTTGGCTAGTGAAGCTGCCCAAGACATCAAAAAACCACATTTTTCCTTGCTTGTCTCGAGCGGTAAAGCTCACCTCAATTCCGCCTAACTGTCGCTGGTTTTCACAGATAGCACTGAATCCAGCCTTTTCCAGACTCAATCTGGCTATCTCCTTTGCTGTCCTGCCCTCTCCAATAAAACGAGACAGGGAGTCTTCATCTGGACTGACGGGTGCTGGAATTGCAGGGATGCTGACCTTCAGCGAAGCCGCCGATGCTTCACGCAGAAGATGTTGCCGCTCGGCCTCGACCCGTTTATCGGCTAACTCGATGTAAGATCGATCCAAGTCGTATCCTACAAAATGCCGCCCCGTCCGCACCGCTGCCACTGCCGTTGTCCCAGATCCTACAAAAGGATCGAGAACCAAGTCGTCCCGGTAAGTGTATAATTCGATGAGCCGAGCGGGAAGCTCAATCGGAAATGGGGCGGGATGCCCAACCCGTGTAGCACTCTCAGGTGGGATCTCCCACACATCGAGAGTGTCCTCCATGAAGTCGTCACGGGTCACAGACGTTTCTGAAGGCAGTCCACGTCTTGCTCGCTCTTTGGCAGGGATGGCACGGTCGAATCGTCCCTTGCTGGCAATAATGACTCGCTCAGTTAGATCTCGCAGCACGGGGTTGCCTGGGCGCTGAAAACTCCCCCACGCACATGAACCCGATGACCCCCGTTGCTTTATCCAGACAATCTCACCTCGAAGCAGTAGATGCAGCTCATCTTGGAGAATGCCGATCACGTCTGCCGAAAGCGAGCGATACGGGCGACGACCTAAATTGGCTACGTTGACAGCGATACGACCACCAGGTTCCAACTTTTGAACGCATTGCTCAAATACATCATATAAGAGATGGAGATATTCAAGGTATGTGGCAGGCACGCCCCCCTTACCAAGTGCTGTCTCATATTCCTTGCCGGCGAAGTATGGCGGTGAAGTCACAACCAAGGCGACAGATGAATCAGGAATCTCATCCATTCTGCGAGCGTCACCCACGATCAGCTTGTCGAGCACGCGATAATTCGCTATTTCTGATTCTGACGACAAATTAGGCGGAGTAAACCTCTGATAGAAACCGGTGGCATCGTGGTTCTCTCGCTTCGACACACCGAAAGTCGAAGTGGATGTAGCGTACTTCACCTAAGTGTTACACCTTGCATCTCATCCATAAAAATAGTCTAGACATAGCTTGCAACTCGTATGGTGGATGCCCCCATCAACTAACACATATCACAATTCGCGACATTCTGGCAGTCGTTTTACCCGAATTGGGCCGAGTTTACCCAATCTGTTAGGGCAGGGAGGTTCACTGAAGCAGGTCAAAGTTAGGCCGCTGCTAACAGTATCCACCATCAATAGGACGACGGTGACACCGGCCTTGCTTGTGTCCTAGTATCCAACATCAGAAGCCAGCCAGCCCAAAAGCGCTTGACCGATTGGTATTAGAGGCGAACAATAGCGGCCCACAGCTCGAATCTGAATGCTACGAGCTGAGACGACGGAAAAGATCAGCCTCTTGGATTCCACGGATCCTGATAAGCTTGTTGCGACCTGTTTTCCCAGATTGTATACTGATCTGATTGCGTCGTACTTGCAACTTCTTTACCAGGAGCGTTATGAGCGCGTCGTTAGCCTTGCCATCGGTAGGGGGATCCTTGATATCTACGTGTAGGACATTATCCACAAACCCAGTGACACACGTAACACCAGCACGAGGTCTTACGTGCGCTGCCAGCACAACATACTCTCGATCACTTCTCATTACCAAAGCTCATAATAGCTTATTATGAAACAACACCGTTTTCCGAAGCATCAGCAAATATTTCACCAATACTTAGAACCACGCGTCCGCGATCCTTACTGGGCCATTGTCCGCTAATTCAGCTTTGGCTATGACATCCTAATACTGGCGCGGAAAATCTTGCGATGCACGGTTTAGGAATCAGATTGAGTACGTCCACCTGGTACCGTCTAGTATCATTTAGCCTGTTCAGCAGGGGTGTCAGTCCTTCTAGTGTAATAAGGTGTGAAAACAACTGCCAATACAAGAGTTCGCCATGACGTAGTGGACACAACAGGGTCGGTATCGCTGCGCTATAGTTCAAAGTTGTATCATATAGGAATTGGCAGAGCCCACAAAGGTACAAG
>JAJZWK010000032.1 GCA_021846725.1 Actinomycetes bacterium
GCGGTCATAGGTCATAGCTCCTCAATGCACAGTATTTACCTAGGTTACAAATTGGTGGTTGATTACTAAAATGGCGGTAGTATGTCATAGTTCCTGTCTGTCCATATTTTATTGCAGTCTATCTTTGTTGTGAGACCATGCAAGAGATCTCTCCAGAGCCAATTTCCAGCCCCGATATCCTACATCGTACGAATCTCTTTCTTGTCCGGGTTGCATGTGCACGTCCAGCGCCCACATTGCTCTTATCTCATCTAAATTACTGTACACTCCCGTGCCCAACGCAGCTATTTCAGCAGCTCCAAGTGCAGTACATTCGGTATTTACCGGACGCATTACGGGGATACCCAGCTGATTAGCCTGTATCTGCAGTAGCTCGTTTGAAGCGCTGACTCCCCCATCTACTCTCAGTTGATCAACCAGGTAGACGGACTGCGTGGTGTTGCTGGAGTCCTTTTCAGAGTCTCGTATGTGTTCTATTATGTCTCTTACTTGGTATGCTATGGATTCTAGTGTAGCTCTTGCAAGATGCTCTCTGGTGACTCCCTGCGATATTCCTATTATGGTTCCACGTGCATGAGGATCCCACCAAGGGCTGCCCAATCCACTGAAGGCTGGCACTATGTACAATCCATTCGAGTCTGTTACCCTGGATGCCAGTAATGAGATTTCGGATGCATGTTCTAGAATATTCAACTGGTCACGAAGCCATTGAATGGTAGCTCCGGTAGAGAATATCGACCCTTCCAGTACATAGCTGACGCGCGTGGTGCCAGTTGGCTCAGCACTGGTTGGCTCAGCACTTTGAACGTGCTTATCACCCAAATCCCATGCTACCGAGGCTATCAGACCATCAGGTATCTGTGCCTCTTGTGCGTCCAGTAGAGAATCACCAGTATTGATCAGTACAAAGGTACCAGTTCCGTAGGTTGCTTTAGCCATACCTGCGTGATAACAGCCGTGGCCAAAGAGCGCTGCTTGCTGGTCGCCAAGAACGCCTCCGATCCTGATTCCGTTTAGATCATTCCCCAACACGGTGCCATCCAGCTCACCCAATACCCCACAGGATGGTACTACTTCAGGTAACCAAGATTCTTTTACAGAGAACATGTCGCATAGTTCATCAGACCATGCCATATTGTGTATGTCGTACAGCATTGTTCTACTCGCATTAGATGGATCGGTTGCAAAGACTCCCCCAGTATTCCCTCCGGTCAAACACCATATAATGTATGCATCTACAGTACCGAATGCGAGGTTTTTCGCAGTAGTACTCACTGCGTTGTCGAGTAGCCACTTGATTTTGGTTGCAGAGAAATATGGGTCTATTAGGAGACCAGTACTTCGTCGGATGTCTTCGCCATATTTGGAGTTCTTGAGCTCTCTGCAGTAATCGGTAGTCCGGCGATCTTGCCATACTATGGCGTTGTACAGTGGAAGGCCGCTGGCGCGATCCCAGCAAACAATGGTCTCCCGTTGGTTGGTAATGCCCAGTGATAATATATTCAAATCGAGTTCTACGCATTCGCTACTCACACTGCTCAGTACTTCGAAGGAGAGATCTCTGAGTTCCAGGGGATCCTGCTCTACCCAACCAGGTTGTGGGTAATAACTATGCAGCTCGCGGTATTGCACTTTGAGGATCTGACCGCTTAGATCGAAAACAATAGCTCTTACACCTGTCGTACCTACGTCAAGTGCCAATATTACGTCCAACCCATACCTCCGGGTAGCAATTGTCGTTCAGTGGAATCGTCTGAATGTTTACCTATTCTGGGTGGCGGTAGAGTTACCATAGTGCCACATTAACAGATTTTTCATCGACTGATCCTATATGGTGGTCTATCACTTGAATGTCATGCCACTGCAACCTTTCAGTCCTTCATCCCGTTGCAACCATCAACGGATAAGGCGGATAAGGCGGATGAGGTAGTGTACTGCTTGAATATTATGCCACTACTGTCAGCCACTGCTATCACCCCCGAAGATCCGCTTTATTGGGTTACATGGGGTGACCATATAGGGTGGGTACATCAGTTAATTAGTAGTTGGATTATGCAGCAGGATGTTTTATTCTGTCATGGGTCGAGTCATGGGTCGGGGAGATGGGAGCTGTCGAACGATAGCTACTAATGTTGTAGGGTCGAAATTACTCACATCAATCAGCGATGCCCCCATAGCCTCTGCAATGCCGGAAGCCAACCTGAGCATGTCGCTATCGTCTGATGTATCTACCATGATGCAGTGCTTTTTTGATGCCTTGATAGAGAGTGCTGCTTCAATAGCTTCTCTATATGGGTCCATCCCGCTTGGAGCATAGGTAGCGTGGCCGTCGCTCAATAGGATGATAGTCGGGATATACCCCTTTAGTATTGTCTGGTCAGCTAATTCTCCAGCCATCAAAATTCCCTGTGCCAGAGGCGTTCTTCCACCAGTCTCGACTGCGCTTATCCGAGTCCTGGCTACCTCAAGGCTTCCTGTGGGCTGAAGGATTACTTTTGCACCAGTTTCTCGAAAAGATACCAGTGCCACCTTTTCTCTCTTCTGGTAGGAGGAGTACAACAGCGATTCAATGATTGAGCGGGCTATGTTGATGCGGTTGTTCAAGCCCATCGAGCCGGAAGTGTCTAGGCATATAATGGACACACCGGGATAGGTAGTTTTAGATCGGCTAACCATTAGATCTTCGTGATTGAGTTGAATCGCCAAGGTTCGTTCAGGATCTTTGGGCAGATGGTTTTGATCGTGTCGTACAGAAAGGTCATTTACAGAGTTGCATATAGTATCCTTTATGGTGCGGGTGCCTGTGGCATTACGTATAGCAGCCCTGTCTATACTGGCTATTAGAGAAATGGGATTTGACCTTTGTTGAGCAGTTGCTGCTTTCAGGGGTATTGGGCTTATTCGGCGACCAGAGGAACCTCCAGATGGCATAATCGGAGGAGTACTAGAACGATTGAAGAGATGCTGCGGGTTGTCGGTTGAGTGATTATCCAGCTTTCTGGCAGGGTCGTTGGCAATGGATGAAAAGTCCAGATTACCTTTTATTGCTATGTATCTCTTTAGTGAAGAGTGCTGTTCTGGGTAATCGCTGTTGTCGTTGGAGTTGTTGTCGTTGGAGTTGTTGCTGTTGGAGTTGTTGCTGTTAGAGTTGTTGTCGTTGGAGTTGGAGTGATTATTGGTAGATTGGCCATTATAAGGTGAATCCTCCATGTCATCGAGTGGTTCTTCGATAGAGGAAAGTACAGAAGATGATCCGAAGGAAGAGGGAGTCATGCCGGTTGGTATGGTACCAGAAGGAGTAGCCTTTGAGGAATGGGTGGTGGAATCGATCGGAGAAGTACCCAAAGCAGTAGAGGTGCGGTTGGAGGATATGGTAGCCGGTGAGTGACTGGAGGCAGCTTCAGAGGAGGCCGAAGCAGGGACGACAGTAGAGTGGACAGAGTCAGAATGACTGGAAGCAGGAGAATGGCTGTTAGGGTAAGTAGATGAATCACTAGGAGTAGGCACGGTAGAAACGTCAGAGGCACCAGAGGCACCAAAGGTGGCATTGAGGGCATCTTCCATCTCTTCAGGGGATATATAGTCATCTTTTAGAGGGTCACGTTTACGGCGGTGCGTTAGGGCCATCAACGCTACCGTCCTCACATCATCTACAGAGGTCTCATCTCTTTCTTCGAATCCTGCCAATGCAGCGGCTGCTTTTGCACATGTAATATCACCTCGCATACCGCTGAGCGATAGATGGGCGCAGAGAGAGGATATACCGTCTATTAAATCTTCATTGATAGTAGCTGGTCTTGCCATGGAAATTCTATGCGCAAGCATATGCTCTTCTTCTGCAAATGCACTGGTGAAACTGGCAGGATCCCTATCGAATTCTATGCGTCGCTTCACGATAGCCGATCGGGTAGATGCATCTGTAGGTGATAATACCTGGACACATAGCCCGAATCTATCGAGCAATTGAGGTCTCAGGTTTCCTTCTTCCGGATTCATGGTACCAGCAAGGATGAACCTGGATGGATACGAAGTAGATATGCCGTCACGTTCTACCCTTACCACTCCACTGGCTGCAGCATCCAGAATGATATCGACTAGGTGATCCGGTAACAGGTTCACTTCATCTACATATAGGATACCGTTATTTGCCCTAGCCATTATACCGGGTAAATGCCGCTTGGATCCCTCTTTGATAACATGCTCTATATCAATGGTGCCTGCCAACATGTCCTCGGTAGCTCCCACCGGTAATTCTACAAATGTCCCATCAAATGGAAGCAGCTTGGCAAAACTACGTACCATGGTAGATTTGGCACTTCCCTTCTCTCCAATTGCAAGTACGCCACCTATTGAGGGATCGACAGCGGTTGTTATCAAGGCGGTCTTGAGTTGATCCATTCCCAGCAGTGCAGTAAACGGAAATAAAAACGTATCTTTCATCATGTTTCTTCTGCCCATCCTTCCGTCTCGAGTAATCCCATACGCAACGCCTCCAACGCTTCATCAGAGGGATTCCACATCTCTCGTCTTGCTGCTTCAAGCAGCCGATTGACGATAGATGCCAGTGCCCACGGATTGGATCTTTTGAAAAAATCCCTTACCTCTTTATCAGCTACATACGATTCAGCCAGTTTATTGTACATCCAGTCGTCGATTACGCCAGCTGTTGCATCGTAACCAAACATGTAATCGACGGTGGCTGCCATTTCAAATGCACCCTTGTACCCATGTTCCATCATTGCATCTATCCATTTCGGGTTGACCACTCGTGTCCTTACCACCCTGGCAACTTCTTGGGCAAGGTCTCGTACTTTGGGATGGTCAGGAACAGAGCTGTCGCCAAAGTACGATTTCGGGGCACTTCCCCTGAGCATTCGAATAGCTGCTATCAACCCCCCATGATCCTGGAAATAGTCGTCTGAGTCAAATATGTCGTGTTCGCGGTTGTCCTGATTCTTTGCTGCTATGTCGATTGACGATAGACGATGCTCTAAATCTTCAATGGCATAGCTGGCGTTCACGTCGGAATCCATCCATGATTTGCTACCCCGGTGAGAAGCGTATGCGTAGCTGCTGCGTTCCAGGTAGAGTACGGCCAGATCGTCAGGCGACATCCATTTGCCCGATTCTATGTAGTCGAGAACTCCACTTCCGTATGCACCGGGTTTCGGACCAAACACCCTGGCAAGGTCGGCATCTGAGGACTTCAGTGGATTGAGCTCTGTTGGTTCATCTAGTGCAGAAACCATTGCAACTGCATCATTGAACATAGCAATAAGATTAGAGAACGCATCCCTGAAGAAACCAGACACTCTTAGTACTACGTCTACTCTGGGTCTTCCCAGCTCTTCCAGAGGTATGATATCTAGGTCAATTATCCTCCCTGACTCGGCATCCCATTGTGGACGGACACCGATGAGTGAAAGGGCTTGTGCTATGTCGTCACCGCTGGTACGCATTACTGCAGTACCCCATACGACTATTGCTACTCTAGTCGGGTACTTACCCTCTTCGGCCATATAGCGCTCTATCAGAGATTGTGCCAGCATGGAGCCGGTCTGATAAGAGTACTTTGACGGTATAGCCCTTGGGTCACATGAGTAAAAATTACGTCCGGTAGGTAGGACATTGGCCATACCCCTACTCGGGGCACCGGACGGGCCAGGCATTACAAATTCTCCATTCAGGGCCTTTAGGACGGCGTCAATCTCACCTCCGGTAGCTCTCAAGTTTGGTACCAGTTTGGTCGCTATCCAATCCAGAACAGAATGAAGGGTTCTGTTGCTGATCAATTTCTCCCAAGATGTATGTTCATTATTGGCATCTACTGGCCTACCTGCGGCTAAGCTGTTATCTACATTCCAATTATTGGATTGCATAGCTATCAGCAGTCTGTGGGCTAGTTTCTTGATATCCTTGTCAAGGCTATTCTCGATATTTCCAGTTATTCCCTCTTCCAATGCTCTTTCTATTGCATCGTATAGTGATGGCATGTTACCTTGCGGTAGGCGTGCAATAGCCATAATCATATCTATTTCGGAATCGCCTGTGGGCGCCTCGCCTAGAATATGTAGGCCACCTCGTATTTGCGCATCTTTTATTTCACAGAGATAACCGTCTATGGCTGGGATGATGTCATTGAAATCCTCAGAGTCTTTGTCTACGATGTCACTCTCATTTAATTCCATATCACGATGTATCTGCTCACTGATCATGAGTTCGGTGATTTCCTCACGAATCTGCGGTAATTTTGCAGGGTCGAGTAGCTGATTTTTGGCATATTCATCCAGCAATGATTCCAAACGGGCCATATTTCCATAGAGGTCCGCATTGGTCAACGGTGGCACCATGTGATCTATGATAATTGCATGGCTTCGTCGTTTTGCCTGTATTCCTTCACCGGGATCGTTTACTATGAAGGGATAGATGAGTGGTAGCGATCCCAACACTGCATCCGGATAGCATTGTGCAGATAGCCCTGTCCCCTTTCCGGGCAACCATTCCAATGTCCCGTGTTTGCCCATATGTATAATTGCATCTGCTCCCCAGATTCTATCCAGCCACCTGTAAAAAGCGAGATAGTGGTGTGTAGGTGGAAGGTCGGGTGAATGATATATGGATACCGGATCATCACCGAATCCCCTGGGTGGTTGTATGGTGACTATCACGTTTCCAAAGTTGAGGCCGGAAAATTCAAAATACCCTAATGGTGGCAGAGGTTCTCCCCACTTTTCGATCATCTGTTGTTGAAGGACTGGATCTAGTGAACTGAATATGGATTTATAGATCTGAACGTCCATGGTCCATTTCGAGATATATCGTTCAGCATGGTCGGACAACTCTGTAGCGTTATCAACTGGGTCGTTCTCCCTAAAAGGACCTGCAGTACCACCTGAACTGTTTGTTTGCTTGTATGAGCTGCTTGCATACGATCCAGATAGTTCCATTCCTGTAGTGTATTCTCTGTATTCTTCCGGACTGAGAGATGCCGCTAGCTGGTGCATAAGGTCATCACCTGACTCCGGAATACCCGTCAAATAATATCCATTTGCTAGCATGGCCTTCATCAATTTCAATACTGAACGAGGCGTATCGAGACCGACTGCATTACCAAGCCTACTCAAACGGGTGGGATAGGCGGATAGGACTATAGCTATCCTCTTCTGGCTGGGGTGTAATTTTCTTAGTCTGGCTATCTTGTGTGCGATAGAGGCAACTCTTGTCACGCGATCGGGAATACAGCGGTACGCAGCCAATGGGGCACCTATGATTTCATCTTCGTCTATGATTTCTTTGAATGAGAAGGGTACTGTTGTAATACGTCCGTCCACCTCTGGCATAGCAACCGATACTGCTGCATCGAGGGGCTGTAGTCCAAGAGAAGAGTTTTCAAACTCCTCCCTAGTGGACATAGAACATATCCCTTGAAGGATTGGGACATTTAGGCGGCAGAGAGGGTAGGCATCATACGATTCTGTTTCTGGATCGTACTGCCCTGCTGACATAGTAGTTACTATGACAGCATCCACGTCTTTATCGGCTAGCAACGATACGGTCTCTAAACCGTAGTTACCTGTATGACCTATGGGTCTGCCTTCAGGATGCTTCATCGAGCGCAAGGAGTATGTATACACTCCCACAGGTTGTGAGCCACACTCTTCTAGTGCTTTGGACAGTTCTTGTATGTAAGCGATATTCCCCGCTATGTTCTGTGCTCTGTATGCTACTATGCCTATTCTAGGAGGATCGGCATCCGCTGTGGCATCTTCTTTGGCATCTTCTATGGTATCTTCTTTGCTGACAGCTCCTGTGTCGATACTATCTCCTATGTCTGTCCTGGCATGTGGGGACTTCCTGTTACCTACAGGCAGTGAATCGTATAAAGTGCTGGTAAGGTCATCTTGGCTCGAATGAGCAAGATCCATATATCCGACCATAGGAACAGGAATAGGTGGTTGGGCGGTTACGACTCTGCCTTCTAATTTCTGCCAGATAGCGATCAAGAAGTTGGCCATGTTGCTCCCACCACCGTATGACAGATAGTCGAAATAATCTCTACATACCAATGGGTCTATGCTGCAAAAAGCCTCAAGACTGTTGTCATAAGTAGCCTCCCCACCAAAGACCAATAGTGGGATATCCTGTCCAATGCAATATTCATGGAAGGTTGCCAACTCTCCTGTCCAGGATTTTACTCCTCCGAGTAAGCGTAGAACTATGAATGATATATCGTTTAGAGAACTTATTACATTATTTATCCCCTCAGGTACTGTACCTCTTATAGCAGGCATATCCGAAGGTAGCATCTCTACAGCCATACGAAGCGCCAGTAATTCTGTGGAGGCATTGGAAACGAACAGAATCATCCTATCCACTGATCCTCTAAGTTGTTATTCATCAGGTAACCCCCATCTAGATGTATCATTAAAAGATCCTCCTCCAAATACCCGTTCATTAGCTTCCTCTCTACAGTATTCATTCTTGTCATTCTTGTTATTCATTGGAGATATGCCCGGTGAGATCGACTTGTAATATATTTATGAGTGCGTTCATGTCGATAGATTTACGTACCGAGGATGCCAGCTTGTCTATACGGTACTGGCGATAGCTCTCTACCGAGAGCATAGATGCCAACCAGTGTTTGTTACGTCTGGCAGCACAGGTATAGAGGAACAGTGATCTCGTGTATGTGTCCTCTAAAAATCCATGTACCGAGGTACCGTATACCCCATTTACTGGATCTACGTAGCCTTCATTTTCATTGCTATACGATGTATCAATTAGAAACCATGGAGTTGACTGCATCGTATTATCATCATAGTATAGGCGTCCATGGTGTATCTCGTATCCAGAGATAACTGGTTGGTTGTTCCCAATAGGTTGGTTGCTCTTGAGAGGTTGGTTGTTACCGATTTGATTATTATTGCTGGCGATCCATTTACCGTTATGACATCTGCGTAGCACCTTCGTTTCAGCCATGACTGTTCTTACCGGAAGGAGGTCAAGCCCATCTACTAGTCCGTAATTAGTCTCTATATTGTCCTCTATGGACTTACCGAGTATCTGGTAGCCAGCACATATGCCCAGGATGCTGAAGGAGTGGGAATAGTTTCGTGATTCTACGAGTGCATCGGCCAAGCCATTCGAACGTATCCACATTAGATCTTCGACAGTATTCCGGCTCCCCGGTAAGATCACAATATCTGGATCACCCAACATCGAACGATCGAATACGTACCTTACAGAGACATCCGGTTCCAGCCTGAGGGGGTCTATATCCGTGGCATTTGCCAGATGTGGCAACCCTATTACTGCTACATCCAATAGGTCAGAGTGGGTGGGTGTGTGCTCTATATTTATTGCCTCTTGATCTATATCTATTTCCCTGTCTGCACCTCTACTCACCGTACTGCTGTGGATGGAGATACGACCCATTGATCTGGCATCTATGGAGAATGGGCTTCTGTTAAGAGAATCTTCACCGTCCATATCAATTGAATCTACGTAGGGTATGATTCCTATGCAGGGAATACCCGTAGAGTGTGTGATCCACGAGATAGCTGGCTCGAGGATATCTGTAGAGCCTCTCATTTTGTTTATTATTACAGATCGTATAAGGCCGCTAAGTGCATCAGGTAGTATAGCTAAAGTACCATATATGGATGCAAAAGCTCCCCCACGTTCGATATCTGCTACCAGAATTGCCGGTATGCCCAATGTGGCTGCAAGTGGAAGATTGACTATATCATGTTCGAGGAGGTTGATTTCAGCTGGGCTACCTGCACCCTCACAGATAATGAAATCATAGTCTTCATGTAGTTCGTTGAATGCCTTGACCACGTGATCCAGCATTTCTTTATGTCGTGCCTGGTACTCACGGTAATGCATGATTCCTAATGGCTTGCCGTACAGGAGCACCTGACATAGTTCGTCACCCATTGGCTTCAACAGTATAGGGTTCATCTGTACAGTGGGTCTGCAGCGTGCTGCCAGTGCCTGTACAGCTTGTGCCCTTGCGATCTCTTCACCATTGTCTGTGACATAGGACTCAAGTGACATGTTTTGTGCCTTGAACGGGGCGACTTTTATACCGGCATCAGATAGTATCCTGCACAATGCAGTAGTTATTGTACTCTTTCCGGAATTGCTCGATGTCCCCACTATCATGACTCCACTAGCGGCATTCCCCTCTTCCCGATTCAACTGTTCACCTCTGTTGTTTCCCTGGTCAACTGCCCACCTCTGTCGTTCCGATCCATTGAGTGACATCTTATCCATGTATGCAACGTCGTTCCCCTAGTCAACTGCCCACCTCTGCCGTCCCTCTATTGACATCCTCCTCATGGCCAAAGCCAGGGGATTGCGAAGCGTGTGTGGTCAACTGCTCACCTCTGTCGTTCCCCGGTTCGACGGAAGCCATCAGAGGAGAGAGATGCGGAGGGGGGTTTAACTGTTCACTTCTACGTCCAAGTGACATCCTTCCGGTGGATAGATCCTGGGGCTTGTACTCGCTGCATGGATCATCATGAGAAAGTACCTTGGCAAGTGCTTTATCCAACCTTTCCATCTCTATTCCCCGACAGGCAGATATTCGGTAAGTGCCCGGCATGTTGAAATTCGTGCAATCTCTTATTAGTACTCCATGCTCGATTAACCTTCTATCCAGGTCGTCTACACCCTGTACTAGTATCCATGGTGCATCACGACGATCTACCCTCAGTCCATAAGATGAAAGCAGGTCAGCCAAATTGTGAGTAGCCTCTGTGAGCATACGAGACCAGCCTTCAATATCACAACTATTCAATACGTTGGCCAATACATAGCACTCTATCCCACCAAGTGTCCACTCTGGTCTGTATAACCTGATCGATTGCATCGACTTCTCATCTGGGCATATTACGTAACCTATCCTGATACCAGGACACGCCAGTAATTTGGTCAATGACCCCAATACATAGGACCCTTTGTCAAAGTCTCTCCTCGTCCACTGCCCGGTTGTCATCTGATAGAATGCTTCATCCCATACTCCCGCACGCTCCGACATAGCTGCTAACTCCCCGGTAGGATTGCGCGGATTGGAGCGGAATTTCACTCCATCGGTATCTATTTCAGGTAGGTACCGCTCATACAGTGAGAACTCCGGGTGGTCGCAGTAACCGCGACCGCATGCCCTTGCCACGAGTGATATTGCCTCTGAGCCGCCATGCGTCAGGAGTAGTTGGTCAGGGGATATTCCTATAGAGTCTGCTAGCTCTTTTAATGCATCGTGCTCATCTGGATATCTGCGATGGTATCTCATATCGACTGCCTGTTTGATCAGTTTGCTCAGGTCGGGTGCAAATGGATTCAGAGTAGCGGAGAGGTCAGTAATAGATGCGGGGTCAACTCCAAGCATTCTGGATACCTCATATACATTGCCACCATGCTCGTAGATGGGAATAGACCTATAGGGGTCTGTCTCGCTTGATCTATGCTTCCAAGCTGCAGGAGTATCAGAAACGATCATTTGTGTCTCTGTAATCTTCATTATGCCGGCAGCTTCGAAGACAGGATAGTGCCGCAACTCCGACTATTATCAAGAATGCACTTATAATGCTCGCTATCCTGCTCAGCCTGATAACCCTATCTACGTCTAACTCATTTGGCTCGTTGCCTCCTCCAACTACTGGTCGCTCCATAGTCTTTCCATGATAGGAGTTCACGCCTCCAAGTTTTATCCCCAAGGTGTATGCGAAAGCAGCCTCTACCCTACCGGCGTTTGGCGAAGGATGCTTTGAGCCCTGCAGGTTGGCCTGACGGATTATATCTATTGACATAAGAGGTCGAGTGAGTGCTACCGCGATAACGGTAATTCTGGCAGGCAACCAGTTGGCTATGTCATCCAACCTCGCGGAGAACCATCCGAATTCCCCATACCGGTTATTGCGATATCCAACCATTGCATCAAGTGTGTTTATAGCCCGATAGGTGAGTACTCCGGCTGGTCCTCCAATGATGGCATAAAGGAGTGGAGCTGTGATTGCGTCAACGGTGTTCTCTGCTACCGATTCGATAGATGCCCTTAAAATATCATCTGCCTGCAACGATGCTGTGTCTCTGCTTACGAGCGCCCCTACCTTTTTACGTGCTTGATCAATGTCCCCATTTTCAAGTTCATGGCTGATCTCGCTGGCTATCTTGTAAAGGGCATTTGGCCCTGCTGCAACTTCGAGGGATAGGACGGTTCCACCAAGGGATGAGATGTTGTCGATCAGATAACCTAAGGCTGCAGAGCTGAGCGTGCCGACCAAGTTGTAGGCTATTCCCAGATACTTTAACGAACCATGTGATGGGTAATCTAGGTGGCTGGTGTTTTTCGCTGGATCGCGCACATGACCAGTAACGTGCAAGCACCCGACTTGCATCATCCCAGCAAGTGCAGCCACCTTTTCATAGCTTCGGGCCGTTTTACGCCAGTCACCTAGTGGCTTACTTCTGTCAGAGTGGGTTTCCTCTGTAGCAAGATAGATTTTGTCTTTTACAGGATCGGCATTTTCTTCATGAGGATATATGTTGTCTTCTAATCGCTGCATCAATTTACCGAATACGGCTACAGGGTGAATGCTGTTAGGTAATTCAGGTAGCACAAACGCTGCAACCAGGGCTAAAAGAGATCCTATACTGTGCTTAGTCGTTCGCTTCTTTAAGTTGCAATGCGATAGGGTGTGAAAGTATTTCATAGCTGTTCGTTACCTGATCGTCGCTATCAAGAGTCCAGCCGTCTCTGACAATACGATAGCTGCACCGATGACATCACCAGTGAAGCCGTCGATTCTGGACCAGGCAAACAACATTACTCCACTAAAGACGGCGCTAGAGGTGATTACTACTGCTAGACCAGCAACAGGATGCCAGTACATGATAGTAAGCAATGCAACACATAGACCGATCGCAGCAGGGATGATTTTTGTACCCATGTGGTGTAGATCCAAGTGGTCAGCCTCTGCAATTGTATGGTCGTGTCTATTGAACAATGAAGCTATACCGGTCTCTCGTGCATACGGCAGTATGTTGACTACAGTCGCAGCATAGCCGCGTGACATTGCCCAAAGGCCACCAAGCAGCAGTACCGATGGTGTAAGTTCCATCAGTGTACTGAAGCGAATCATCAAGACAGCAAGTACTGCAATCATGCCAAATGCTCCGGCATGCGGATCTGACATGACTTCCAAGCGTCGTTCTTTTGGTAGTGGAGGGAGTAACCCATCGGCACTATCGATCAGACCGTCCATATGCAGCATTCCTGTAAGTATTAGATCTGCCCCTACCACTATTGCTGCAGCAACACCAGGTGGCCAGATCAGGTAAGTACCATACCATATGGCTCCCAGGATGAGACCTATGGCTACGCCAACTACCGGGAACCATACCAGCGATGAGTAACTAATGCCTTTCTGGCCAGGTAAGATATTTCCCGGTAAGACAGTTAGAAATGACACAGCGGCAGACAACCCGGTCATGTACTGCCGGGCTTTCCTGCTCTACCCATCTCTACTGCTCGACCAGCAACGACAAACCATACGGAATCGCAGAGGGCAGCGACAGTAGAGTTCAGCATCCCGGCACGATCTTGGAACTCTACTCCAATCTGAGTTGCGGGATGGACAGACAAGCCAACTTCGTCTGCAACAAAGATACTTACCAGACCAGCCTCCCCCCTTTTCGCCAGAGCATGTTCTAATCTGTCCAGATTTTTCAACCAATCGTCGAGGTGAGAAGTGGGTTCTCTCGTGGTAGGTGGAGCCGTGGTAGGTGGAGCCGTGGTAGATGGAGTCGTGGTAGGTGGAGTCGTGGTAGATGCAATCGTAGTAGGTGTAGCAGTGAGTGGGGCTACCTCTGATAAAATTGTGGCTGGTGGAGAAAGGACAGATGGAGCAACATCGGGTGAAATTGCCTCAGATGGCCATATATTGGACATCTCTGCATCGGATGGCGTAGCGAGTATGGTCAGAGAATCTA
>JAJZWK010000033.1 GCA_021846725.1 Actinomycetes bacterium
TTGGAGGAGTCTTATCATTTGGATACAATCCCCACAAGGCACTTGTAGAGGCAAAGGTATCGTAAGGAGCATAACGACCGGGAAGATGCTGAATCAAGTTGGAATAACTTCCACTCAAGACATCGACGTTGAGAAGCCTTTTCGAAGCAGCCAGAGCGTTCTCGTCCGGAATAATAGCTCCTGCATGAGCATAAATTGGATCGGAAAGTTGGCTAAGGATACCGAAATCCATATAGCGCGCAGATCTTATATCGCCTACAAGACTGGACTGATGGCATTGAAAGACTACCACCCAACGAGTAATGAACGACTCTACCGGCTGTTCGAAGACTATATCCGCATTCTGAATACCTCGCTGAGGCCGAGCCGTTGGATAGTTGTCCACCTCTACCGCCAAGGCAGGACGTCGTGGAATCTTACCCCCTGGTGCAGGCTCACCCGACAGAGGACAACGTGCCCCTGAAAGGGCAGATTTCGCTGCAGTCTGTGAGCTTTTGCTGTGCTTGTGCGACAACGCTCCGTCCCCAGTTGATTGGATACGAATGTACTCCACCGCTATAAGAGCCACTACCGCCAGCAGAAAAACCACACCAACTGAAATAACAGCCTGACGAAGACGACTCTCTCTCTTCACATGTTTTGCCATACCGACAGACTACAACCGGCAAGCCCTCCATAAGTGTCATTAATCGTACTTTTCACTGTCATGCGAAATCAGGAAGGCGACAAGCCAGAAATGTCTATCCGCTGAGCCTCTTGATTCACACTATTTGACAGATCGTGCATTGCAGCGCAAGTAGGAGCGTTGGATTAGAGGTATAGCTGGTGAAGCCACGGTTTACGCAGAAGGACAGGCTATCCGGCGCAAGTAGGAGCGTTGGATTAGAGGTAGAGCCTCCTAATTGATACTATATTAGCAATGCCGATAATGGAATCCTTAAGAGATAAAACTAAGCGTGCTCTCTTGTCTGTTGTAGCGTCAGCCGTCACATCGACATGGGAAAAAGTATGCACTGGCGGGATCATAGGACATGGGCACCCAAGAGCAATGAGATTCGCAGAATTTGGTGAAGACAGCCTGATCTCCTTTCCTCCGGGAACGATCTTTAATGAACAATGGATTGCAATAGGCAAAAACGTAATGATCGGACCGCGGGTCTCGCTTTCTGTAGGCATGGTTCCGGGACAACCTATCCTATCCAGCAGCCCCATGCTATTAATAGGTGACAGGTGCATAATAGGGCAAGGTAGCTATATCGTTGCGCATGATAGGATATTCATAGGAGACGACGTCCAGATGGGTCCCTACGTATACATTACTGACCAAAACCACGGATACGAGAACCCTGATCTACCTATAGGAACACAGTGGCCAGTGAACAAGGAGGTAACCATAGGTGCGGGCAGTTGGATAGGCACCGGCGCAATAATACTCCCCGGAACTACGATAGGAAACAACGTAGTAATAGGCGCCGGATCAGTAGTAACAGGTAAAATACCTGACAGGTGCGTTGTAGTAGGTGCTCCGGCACGTATTGTACGCCGCTACGTTCCCGGTAATGGATGGGAGCGCACTACAGCACACAACTTCCTGAGCAGCTCACACGGCTATGCAGATAGGTGAACAACTCCACCGTTATGGTGCCCTTATGGACGGGGGTTGTGGTCGCCATCTGTTCACAGATAGGTAGACAATGGTGATGCCGACCTTCCGGAGATATTGGACCCTACCGTACCACCAACAACATTATTAACTGTAAATGCCCACCCCCAGCCATGACCGTTACTGACCAGCATCCAGAAAGGTACCGGCATAAGGGGTGAAGGCCACGGTACCCCCACCTTGTTTGTCTTTGCTGTCTTGGCTGTTGTAATACCACTTGATACAGTACTCTTTGTAGTACTAGCACCACTTGAGATGTCTGTCGAGTCGACATTGCTTCTAGTAGGCGCAATAGTCTGACCAGAGTTGTCGGCTTGAATACCTACTGATATATCGCCACTCTGTGAACTCTGTCCGCCACCGAACGAATTCCCCGATCTCTCCGAAGAAGCATCACTGACCGTACCATTCACTCCCTGTAAAATAGGTAAGATGACACTCATAATTTCTCGACCTTGTTACTTAGCCTCTGCTTTCCCTCACAGTCATGCCTACAAAATACTCTTTGCTGACCACTGATTACTCTCTTATATTTTTATGCTAATATCCACTTATTAGTATATCACACATAGAGGCTTATGTCAAGTAATTCATTACCTTCCAATTCGATAATGGTAAACATAAAAGACCTGGTGGGCAGCCAGATTCATAGCCGTATCACCAATCATGTCGGCAAGGTGATAGACCTGGTTGCACGGTTGGCGGTAGAGGGGTATCCACCCATCACAGGACTGCTCGTACTCTATAATCGCCGTCAAATTTTTATTCCGATGAAGCTCGTAACAGGTATAGACAAAGGCAACTTGGCTGTAAGCAACGAGAAGGACTTGGCCAATTTCGATCCCTTCAAGAGGAGAACCGGGGAGGTACTCCTCAAGAGAGATATCCTGGGCAGGAAACTGATCTATCTTGGTGAGCATACGAAGCCACGCCTGATAAAAGCAGCCGAAATCGACATCGCTGATATAGGAGGTTCCTGGCGAGTAGTCGGTATAGAAGCCCACAAGCATAGGAAGCTCTTTCACCACTCTCCCGGACAGGAAGAAGAACATACCGGATTCATAGACTGGAGCCATCTGGAGCCATTTCTGGCCCATGTACCAACCTCGCGCCTACGCGTATCGTACCGCAAACTTGCAAAGGTACATCCCAGTGAATTGGCTGATCTAGTCGAGTCAGCATCTCCAGAAGAAGGACAAGAGATCATCGCTGCAGTAAGTGAGGACAAGGAACTCGAAGCTGATGTATTCGAAGAGCTCGACGACGAGCACCAACTAGAACTGGTTGCCAGACGTACTGACGCGCAAGTCGCTTCCCTGCTGGCAACGATGGCACCGGATGATGCGGTAGACCTGCTAAGCGAGATCGAGCAGGAGAGACGACAACCAATTCTCAGACTCATGCCTTTCAGTCAGCAAATGAAGGTGAGAAGCCTATTGGGATACAATGCAGAGACCGCCGGTGGCCTGATGAATCCTGCCGTAATATCGATTGCCAATGACCAAACTGTCGGTGATGCAATCGAACGGGTAAAGACCGGAGATGAGCCTTATGAGACTGCATGCACCTTATATGTGGTCTCTGAAGACAACAAGCTAATCGGCTCGTTCAATATCGTAGAGCTACTGCGTGCAGCTCCAGATAAATCGGTATCCGATATTGCTCATCCCGATCCGCCACACGTATCCACCAACTCCGATCTGCCAGACATAGCGACCATCATGGAAGACTACAATCTGACCGCTGTTCCTGTCGTGGATGCCAACTTTACCCTGGTAGGACAAGTAACAGTCGACGACCTACTGGAACAAATCGTGCCAGAAAATTGGAAACGCCGTTCAGAGCTCCTCTGATCAACAAGCTCCGTAAGAACTGGGCTGTTTGACAGATGCTTCTTGTGGATGCTTCTTGTGGATACTTGGGGAGACGAACCACTGGCATGACTTGCATGGGGAACATAAATCATGTATACTGTAAATGGTCAGTCTGACCGTTATCGTTTCTGAAGCTTAGATTGACCATTTAGCATAACAGTCCAATAAACGCCAAGAGCGACAGAAGTACTACTAAAGTAGTGCGTTACCGATGAAAGGAGGTAGGGAAAAGATGCGTGATAAACCCCGAAGTACCACCTCATCCAGGCGCGCCCCCGGCCGTTTCTGTGGACTGAATGTGCTGAGCAACATCCGTTAAAGTTCATTCGTCCTATAGGGGGTAAGCGAGAGTCCCAATCTCGCGACCTGTCTTGCACAATCAAGTACCGCACTGGTATGCAAGAGCAAGCAACAGAGTAAGTAACTCAAGTAAGCAACGGAGCAAGCAACAGAGCAGATACCCTAAAGGACTACAGGAAAGAATATGAACAATGGAAACCATGAAGAATGACTCACGCTTCGTACTCGACGAAGCTCACATAGGCGACATAAAGGGAGCACTCGGCACAATCAGAGTGGACGACCAGCCAGTTACCAGCTCTCGCCTAAAGAAAATTCTGGCGTTACTGGCAATAATGGGACCGGGACTGATCGTCATGATAGGAGACAACGACGCAGGTGGAGTGGCTACCTATGCCCAAGCCGGACAGAACTACGGTACCGGTCTGATCTGGGTATTGCTCATCCTCATACCGGTACTCATGATAGCACAGGAGATGGTGGTCAGGCTGGGGGCAGTAACAGGAGTAGGTCATGGAAGGCTGATCAAAGAGCGCTTCGGTAAGGCATGGGCAATGTTTTCAATTATCGATCTCCTTGTCCTGAACTTCCTCACCATAGTGACCGAGTTCATCGGAGTATCAATGGCACTAGACTACCTCGGGGTAAGTCCTTACATATCTATCCCGATCGCAGCTGCCGCTCTGGTAGGCGTTACCATGTCAGGTAGTTTCCGTCGTTGGGAAAGTGCCATGTATGTCCTCATCTTTGCCAGCCTGCTTATATACCCTCTGGCTCTTATGGCCCACCCTGCTGCAATGCCAATCCTGAAAGGTACCCTCATCCCTACTATGCCCGGAGGAACGAACAATGTACTTGTGATGTTTATCATTGCCATCATCGGCACTACTATCGCTCCATGGCAGTTGTTCTTCCAGCAGTCCAATGTAGTAGACAAACGAATCACGCCGCGCTGGGTAAACTACGAAAGGGCAGATACCTTCATAGGATCAGGATTGACCAATGTCGCGGCGGCGGCAATTATGATCGTAACCGCTTTCGCCTTTCTCCACACATCCTTCCACGGACAGTTCACCAGTGCTCTTGGGGTAGAAAATGCTCTTGGCCATACAATTGGACATGCCGCAGGAGTCATGTTTTCAATAGTGCTCTTGGATGCCTCGATAATAGGTGCCGCAGCAGTAACGCTTTCGACATCGTATGCAACTGCAGACATGTTTGGAATGAAGCATTCTTTGCATCGCTCTTGGAAAGATGCCAAGGGTTTCTATGGCTCCTATGCGTTACTAGTTGCCATAGCTGCAGGAATAGTTCTCGTGCCACACGCGCCTCTCGGATTGATGACAGAGTCTGTGCAGGTACTTGCCGGTATGCTACTTCCCAGCGCTATCGTCTTTTTGCTGATACTGTGCAATGATCGCGATATACTCGGCCCCTGGGTAAATCCCACCTGGCTGAATATCGCAGCAGGAATCATAGTGGGAATGCTGGTAGATCTCTCTATCGTGCTTACGGTTACAGTTGTGTTTCCATCATGGAGCGCTATATCTGTATTCATGGTGACGACCATACTTATAATAATAGGAACAGTGGGACTGGGAGTATGGTTGGCCATTAAGGGACGTAAAGAACGTAAGGATGGCGTAGTATTGACAATAAGGCAACGCGGCCAGAACCAGATTGGGTATGAGAACAATATCACATCTGGTCAGGACAGCAGGATATCTGCTCAGCATGTCAACGAATCTGGTCGAAACGATGAAGTGTCACGCCAGGATAGCCGGGATATAAGATTGTCTGAGCAGGACAGCAGGGTGCCACGTGAAGGCAACAGATTCTCACGTCAAAGTAGCAAGGCATCACGTAGGGCTGCCAGGGAAGCTCTCAGAGAAGAACGAGCCAGCTGGAGCATGCCTTCTCTGGCATTGCTTGAAAAACCAACCTGGTCGCCGATTCGTAGGATTGGTATGTACACTCTACGAGCATATATAGTACTCGCAGTCATAATGTTGCTTGTCAAAACTATCCAGCTTGGTATAGGGCACTGACTGTTACAGCGAGCGCAATACGATAAGCCCTCAATACGGCGATCGCAATACGGTAAGCGCAAGCCCCGGCTGTAGCCGTGTCATCATCTCCCCATAGTATTTTTCGCAGCCACCCCAATACGGTAAGCGCAAGCCCCGGCTGTAGCCGTGGGAAGGATGCCAGTACATGCGCCACTACAACCCCTTCTAATTTACCCACTACCAGGGGTGTTGTGGTCATCAGCCAAAAGTTGGGCTGACGGCGAGAGCACTGCCATCACTGACGTATGGATCATCTGGATTAAACTTATGGCTAGCTGGGCTGCGAGAGCACTGATACAGAAGAGATGCGCCATCCATCCGGCATGTCGTTCAAACCAAGAACCATCCTGAGGGTGTCGCTCTTTGGAGATTTTATCTTCGAGTTTACATAGGTCTGGTTTACTACCGCATAGACTGAAGCGCTGGATCCATTGAGCGACTCCACAAAAAGGTGCTTCACCAGACCTCTAGAAGATGCAGAAGCCGCGGCCAGTTCTTGGCGAATCGACGAACCGAAAAAACTTCGCGCCTGACGGGAGAACTGGCCGGTTGCATAGGATTGAATTCGTTTAAAATCAGTATTCACCGTACCAGGATCAAAATTGGTCAGTGCCATCAAGAAATTGCGGGATACGGCATTTACCTGCTCCATATCACCTGCCCGACTCTGCTGGGATGCCCATGATACACCAAACCCTACTGCAAACAACGTACTGCAAACTGCCCACACTGTGACAATAAGCAACTTATGAACTCCGGTAAAGTGCCTCAACTGCTTCAACATATTCATCGTAATTACCTCCTTTTTGATTTGATTTTTCCAATACCGGCTGCATGTAAAAGACCGGATCGCTTACTGAGCTTACTAATACTCATACCTACTCTGATACCCGCTCTCTTCTTCATCAATCCCACCAACAACCCCATCATGCCCGTACACAATGCAGCCAAAGTCAAGGGTAGGGTCATACCTGAAAATTCTGGTACCCTACGATATGATGAGGGGTTGGCTCCTGAAGGCAAGGGGCCAGTACCTGCAACTACTGCATCCCTACTGGAAGCAAGTTCAAGATGACCTGGTGGCGAAGACCGAGTGCCGTAGGGAGTAAAACCCAGCTGAGTAGCAGCACCTGCACCATTACCAAGTTCTGTGACGCATGCCGCCCCAGGCTTTACAGGTGGTAATTCGGTCGGCTTAGCATACTGATCACCCTGAGGGTAGGCGGGAGGAAACACTATCCTGGTTCTCAGCCACTCCTGATCGGCTCTAGCAGGCGCACCCTTTGCAAGGGCAATCGACGGGCCGAATTGACTCACACCATCAATTGCCCCAAAGAAATAATTATTGCTGGCCAAAGTTGTATTCAAGTTGTACAAGTTGTTTGGTTGGGTAAGATTTGCATCTGTTGCACCAAGATCATGTATAAGACAGGCCATGTCTGGGCCGCGAGATTGTACAAGAGTTGCGGCATCTGATGCTGCATTTGCGCCATTTGAAAGCAACTGAATCAATTGGTAGCGATGGGTAGCCAGTACGCTGGCAAGTACAGAGGTATTGTAAATCGACTGCCTGAGTTGTGTCCCCACCGATGAAAGCGTATTCAAAACCGGTGGAGCATTCGACAGTAATGATTTGAACTCAGATTGGTAAGAGAGCGCCTCATTTGCAAATACCTGCCCCGCGTTTATCAGTGTTCTGATATCGGAAGAACGTCCTTGCAACGACACCGCCAACTCATTGATCAGTTCGTTCAGCGAACCCGCTGGGATAGCTTTGAGCAAGTTGGTCGCAAGGCTTACTACCTGACCCAACTGAGCAGGAGTCGAATCGGGAAGTACCGGTATCGTGCTACCATCCTTCAATGGAGGATCCGGTTTACCGGTTAAGGGCAAAGCCACCAGATCGACCTGCTGCTCGCCGAGATCGTTGGCAATGTTGATTCTCGCATGTACATCGCTCGGCAGTTCCGTTCCGGGGTCTATGCTCATAGCTACTCTGGCTCCGGTAACTACCAGACTGACCGAACTCACGCTACCGACATCCACGCCATTCCAGGAAACGGGAAAACCCGATGACAGCCCTGACGCGCTTGGAAATACGGCGTATACAACTGTAGGGCTCGAAAATGGATTACCCAGAAGGTCGAATACTCCATATGCCAACAGTGATATCGTCACTACAGCAAATACGACCATATTTACTGCTATCCTACGGGTCATCTCGGTACCACCATCACCCACCTCCGCCAGAAGGAGCACAACTTGAAACAGAAGATGTCGAACTACTGCCACCACCAGGTACACCGCAAAGAATGATCGCATCGATAATCTGAAGGTAGCGCTTCCTTACAGCAGAAGATAATCCACTTTCATAGGATGGCAGTGTCGAAATTATCTGTGCAATCTGGCGCTGCTTAGCCGAGAGCGTCTGAGAAAGAGCATATAACCCCTTCAATTGCACATCTATCTGTGAGGTATAACTTTGGAGGATGCTCCTTCCCTGAATAGCCAGATTCTGCAGGCTCTGGAGCAGGCCGTTGAAACGGTTTGACTCTCTGGCGAGTATCCCCGTTGTAGTCGCAAGGTTACTTACCGCTTCAGCATTAGCCTGCGACGAGGGAGCCAGCTGAGCGGATAGTTTGTCCATGTTGTCCACCAGCGACGCTATAGTTCCGGTCTGGGTAGCGTATCCTTTGGTAATGCTTGCAAAGTTGTCCAGCATCTGATGGAGCGCGGCACCTTGACCTCCAAGCCCTTGAGCACCAGTAGCCACCAGCTGAGAAAGTTCCTGCGTATTGATAGCACCAAACAGTTGAGCACCCGACTGAAGAAACTGCTGTATTCCCGGCAATACCGTAGATCTTTTTATGATACTGTTGTTGCCAAGAAGCTGCCCCTTCCCGGCACCTCCAGCCGCTACCAGCTCTACTACCCGCTGACCGAGCAGGGTGGTACGCCGCAATTCCGCTACCACATTTGCGGGTATATGGGCACTCCTGCTGATCGACATAGTCACCCTGGCCTCAGCACCATGCAGACTTATAGAGGTGACTCTTCCTACAGAGATATCTGCAAACTGCACGGGAGCTCCGGTCACCAGGCTGGCGGTATTGGTAAAATAAGCAGTCGTCGATATGCTGCTCGGTGAATCACCACCACACGCAGACAGCATAGCTCCGGCAGATGATAGTGCCAGTATCATGGCGACAGTAGACACAGCTCTACTCGTTGATTTAACAAATAATTGTCTCACAATATATATCTCCTCATCGCAACAAACACCCCTTCACGATAGATGTTCTCACTCATGGCAAATACATCCTCACAACAATCCTCCTATAGAACGAATCAGATCCCCCGCCCCATGCAGTAATACCGAAAGAGGTGATCCACCATTTCCGCTTGCCCGTGCCTGGCCGACATCCAGAAGCTTGGGCAACGGTCCCAGTGAATGCTGCTCATCCTGGGCACTACCTGAACCATCCTGGGCACTACCTGAACCACTGCCTCCTGAGCTACCAGGCAGCGCTGAAAGGCCAGGCAGCGTTCCAGGCGATGTGAGGGCATTCTTTTGCGAAGAACTCACGCCGGGAATTTTCGATAGACCCTTCTCGAAAGCCGACTTGGCCACTTGGGTCTCAGCTGCAGAAGAAGCAGGTCCAGCAACGACAGATCCAGGGATGTGCGAGAGTAGTGTCGGCAACAGATCGATAACGGAGTTGAAGTAACCGGAAGCCGGATTGCCGCAAGTCTTCAATTGATTTAGTTCCGCAGTACTCAAGCCATTTGAATGATTTGCGAGTATGCGCCTACATACTCCAGAAAGCCTATCGCGGATCATCCCGGCTAGAATGCCAGAGCTCATAGTGGAAGAGAGCACTAAGTCGACATTGAGCCATTTATAGGTTGGGTTGTATGCCCTCTTGGCTCCGGCAAACAAGGCTACCGACGACGATAATGTCTGATCCACACTTGACAGATTCCTGTACAGTGTCCGACCTGCAGTGGTCAACGTACTTATGTCACTCTGTAGCGGGCCGAGGTTGGGTGTAAGTAAGTTTGCCAGATCGATACTCATATTATTCAAGGCTGATATTGCCTGTCCGAGTTGCTGTCCACTCGTTGCGACTACACCCGATACCGCATCATACTCTTCTATAAGATTTGCCAAAGTAGCATCGTGCGCCCTAAGTGTACTGCTGATCTTGGCAAGGCTGCCTTCCATCTGCCCAAGTGTATTTCCCTTGGCCGCCAGTAGAGCTATCGTGCCCGCCGCGTTATGGATGAGTGAGTTCAGCTGGTTGCTCTGGCCTGAAAAGTCCTGAGCGAGATTATGAATAAGGCTACCTGTCGTCTGTGGATTAATCTGTTTAAGATACGATGCAAGGTCGATGAGCATCCTGTTAGCAGAGATGGGGACCGAAGTTCTATTCTGAGAAATTACGGAACCCGCAGCCAAGGTCGGCCCACCTGTATAGCCCGGAGAGAGTTCCACGGAGGGCTCTCCCAGCAATTGGGGCGAAACCAGGAAAGCCCTCACATCTCGAGGTAGCATTGTATTGCCTGATATATGAATCGCAACCGCGACACCTCTGGCACTGTCGTGGATGGAGACGACAGAACCGATCTGCACGCCCAACAGATCCACTGAGTTACCCGGGAACAGCCCTTCAGCACTGGCAAAATCTGCATGTATTGTATATCCAGATAATGAGGATCCGCTGCAGCCAGCCAGCCCCAGGATGGTCACCGCAAGCACCAAAGGTACTGCCACCTTGGCCGTTAGCTGCTGCAAGCGTCCATACATAATACCTCTCCTGTTCGCCTTCATGATCCCGACCCCAGCATTGGAAGTAAACTTGCAAGAGAAGGATGAGATGAAGTATCACCGGAGATTCTGCCACCGCTCAAGCCACCTAATGACCCCCTGGACGGTGTACCACTACTGCCAGTTGCAGGCTCCGGCATCGGGCCATTTCGCTGGCTACAGGGAAGGGGATCCGGACCTAAAATAATTCTCATGGCGTGAGACAGCAATCCGCAACTACCCAGTACACTATTAAGACCAAGTCCCCCTGCAAGATTGACAAACTGGTTTGCCCAAGGAACGTTCACATTCCCAGACTTACCAATTGACGCAAAACCAGTTATCGACGAGTCAAGATAGGATATTGCCTCAGCCAAGTCTACCTGATGAGCTGCAACAACTGCCAGTATCGCGTGCAGATGTACAAGTAATGACTGCAACTGGGGCTGATTCTTACCAACTAGGTCGGCTGTCTCGGTAGCTACCCGCTCGGTATTGGTAATAAGGGAACGTACTATACCTGCCTCTTTCGAAAGCCCCGCCATGATAGACTGGAGATTGGCTATCGCAGCGGAAAGTTGGCTGTCTTTAGAAGCCACTGCAGAAGAAAGAACATTAGCCGCATCAATCAGCTGGCTGACCTGGCTCCTACGATTATTTACGACAGTGGTGATCTTATCAAGACCATCAATAATCTGTGCAACCTCTGCCTGCTTACCCGCCGATAGACTGGAAAGTCGCGTAATCAAACTATTGAGTGCGCTGGCATTGCTCTTCGACAATAGCCCACCTGCAGCATCCTGAAGTTGGTAAAACTCTACCGGAATCGAGGTATTGGTTATAATAGCACCGGATTTCAACGGATGGCTCCATCCTCCTATGGGATCCAAGCTGACTTGAAGCACCCCAAGGAGCGTCTGCACCTGTATTGCTGCGTCAGTGCGCTGGGGTAACACGGTACCGTGATCTATATTGAGGTTCGCAACTACCGAGTTACCGGAGAGTGAAACCGAAGATACCGAACCGACATTGACACCGGCAAGTACTACAGGGGTACCCGCATGGATTCCTGCCGCTGAACTGAACCTAGCCTGTACCATATAGGTAGGCTGGAAAATCGAGCGATTCAACCCGATGATAGCAGCAGTTGCAACAAGTGCAATGACTATGACCATTATACCGATCTTGCGAGTGGAGCGCTCAGTGAATGGCTTCATCCCTGAGACCTCCCTGCAATTGCATCAAGCAGGGGAGCCAGGCTGCCCGTTGTACCACCTATGTTAGGTAATCCGGCTCCAGATGGCGATCCCAGCGGACCAGAGCCAGCAGGAGAATTGAGTGGCTCGTAATAGGAACAACTGCTCTGGTTGGCCAAGCATGTGTAAACTGTCACCAACTCAAACCACTGCCCGTAAGAACTTATCTCTTGGAAAGGTGCCAATCCTTCTCCAATATTTTGCAGACCGGCAGCAAGCGGGACATCCTTACTCTGTATCTGGGCAGTAACGGAGTTCAAGTTAGAGATCATCCCACTGATGTTCCCCTGATTGACCTTCAGTAAATTGGCCAGTTCGTCAGCTACGGTAGACAAATTGACCACCGTGGAATCGAGTAAGCTGTTCCTGGATGCGAGTGCCTGTGAGATCTGTTGCAGATTACCTATCACCTGCGATACGCTGCCAGACTTCGAGGCAAGTGCGCCAAGCACCTGCTGCAAATTATCTATTACATCACCCACCTGTGCATTAAGCGAGCCTACTGAGCGCGACACGATTGCCGCACTGGAAATTAATTGGTTTACCTGAGTACTGTTACCCTGTAGCGCATCCAGAATACTAGTTACCACCGCATTCGCTTGTGAGGGGTTTATCGACTGCAAGAACGGCCCGAGAGTGTTCAGCAAGGCTCCCACACTGGCGCTAGACACGTCATGACTTAGCGGGATAGTCGAACCCGGTTTTAACGGTCGACCGAATTTCGATGGATAGAGATAAAGATACTGTTGTCCGATTACATTGTGCCACTGCAATCCTACATCAGTATCGGTCGTCAGCGATATGCCCTTGTTCACTTTCATGGTGACTAAAGCGTGACCATGCTGGGTAGTGATGCCACTGACCTCGCCAACAGTCACTCCTGCGATCTTAACTTGATCTGTCGATACAAGCCCCGATACGTTAGCCAGTTGCGCGTAATAGGTGTCTCTACTAGTAAAAAAATTGATATTGCCGAGTTGAGAAGCCAGGTACCCAACCAACACCAAGCCAGCCAGGCTGAATGCAGCCAGTTTGAATGCGGTCTTTACCTGCTTGGAAGAGAGCCTTACTCTCCTGAACCTGCCCATCACAATAGCCCCAATACCTGGTCGAGCATATCGCCCAGCGACGTCTTCTTCGGTGAACTTGGAGCAGCAATCTGGCCATAGATGCCTTGAGCAAGGTCTTTCGTAATACCATTCAGTGAATTGGTAATGCCACTACCTGTACTGGTAAGCCTCTTCGTAACAGAGCCTGACGGCACAACCAGTTGCTTGGATGCAGCAGCACCTGATACAGGTCTGGCAGATACAGCTTTACCAGTGGTACTGCTAGCTGTACTGGCAGAAGGTGCAGGCATACTACAGCCCAAGGGGTTGCCAAGAGCAGATAGCACGTTCTCTAAGGAGCTAAGAGAGGAGGTCGAACCCAGGATAGAATTGCTGAGTATCCCACACAACAGATGTTGCAGGCTCGGCAGGGTAATAAATGATTTGAAATACGCATAATGCGACCCATTTGGTAGCGTGCCGGGACTGACCCCCTCTGCTATCCTGGTGACGAACTGCTCTAACCCATCGATTACCTGAGCCACATTGGACTCCCGGGTCAAAAGCACTCTGGATATGTTTGCACCGGACTCCATCAGGGTACCTATATCGGGACGGTAGTCAGAGATAAGAGTCGCCAGGCTATTTGACATGGTCGTGAGAGTATCCAACAGGCGCTGATAGGCAGCTTCCTCCTCGTTGAACAGCGGGAGTGCCTGATTTGCCGAAACAGAGATGGAGTCTATCGTCATGCCGGTAGGCTCCAGATTGGCTACGAGACCCTCCAGTGAACGTAGGGCAGTGATCTGTCCAGGTAGCGTAGACGAGAGCATCGCTGCGAGCCGATCGGTCGCCTGTATGCCCGAAGAGATCCTACCGCCTTCGCCACTGGTAGCGCTGTTCAATTCAGATATTACATTTGTCAGTTGCGTGGCATTGATCTTCTCCAGCAGAGGATCGGCAGCTTGA
>JAJZWK010000001.1 GCA_021846725.1 Actinomycetes bacterium
CACAAGAGCTCAATTCGTAAAATGAATATGATGGACCGAACCAGCTGGCTCCGGCAGGGTAGTGGCCTATGGCTGCAGGTGTGCCAAAGTAGCGAGGTGCTATTAAATCTGCAATAGCAGAGAGGGGGAGTCCGCTGTAAGGTTGATTGAACCCCTGTGTAGCCCTTGTACTCAACGGAATAAGCTGTACGCCTGTAAATAGAAGTGGTGCAGATAGAAGTATCCCCAACACCGTAGCTACACCTACCCTAGATGCAGTACGCAAGACATCTTTGATATCCTTGCGACGCGACCATGCAATGACACCGCCGATGGCGATAACGGTAATAGTTATGAAAAGATACGATTCAGGGTGACCAGCATATACTGCAAATGCAATTACTATGCCGAGTATCACAATAAGTTTATTTGGCCTGTCGCTTCTATGCAACAATACGACCAATGCAATTACCCATCCAAGCCAAGCATTGACCTCACCCTGAGGCCAACCTGCCCAGTTACCCAGCGAGCCAGACATTTCAAATGCTATGGCACCTGCAATGCTGATAGGAGCAGGCGCTCCTATGACCCTTGCAGCAACATAAGCTCCCGTACCCGCTATGAGCATTGTCGTAAAGACACTGGCCAGGTAGGCATTTCTCAATGGAAAAAGGTAAGCGACCAGATGGGGCAATGACAGTACCGCCGACTGGAAGTTGCCAAACTGAGCCAAGCCCAAGAGAGTGTAAGGATTCCAGAGTGGAAATACACCATGATGAATGGACTGCCAGTCCAAAGTCATCCATGGAACCATCTGGCTGGCCTGATCAAATGATGCCTTGTTGTGGACATGGTGAAATAGCCCGTGCGTAACCGGCCATATATTCATGATGTCTATGGAACCTAGTACGAAGCCCTTTGACAGTGCCGGATAGAAAACAACAGCGGTTACGATTACTATAACTGCGATTGCTAGGGCATCGCTTAGTGGTACATGGCGACGTACGGCATGTCTTGGTCTCATGGGCTCGCCGACTTGATGACATCCATCTCACGACTGATACCCGGGACCCGCGCTTCTATTCCGGTCATGTACGTATTTTATCTTGTAGGGCGTTGCCGACGGTGCTTATACTGATAGTTTCTGTGGTTTATTCGTGCTAGTTTGTAACACATGTCCAGTTTACGTGATACTCCACTCAGCATATCATCGTTATACGCTGAATTGGGTGCCGTTGTTGCAAAAGCCTTTCCTCGTAGTAGAGAGCTATGGGTAAAGGGAGAGATACAGAAGGTCAGTGATTATTTCCATAAGAGCGGCCACTGCTATATAGACCTGATCGATCCAGATTATCCCGATCCAGCCAAGGCTCCAGTTCTCCGAGTAAAGTGCTGGAAACAGACCTGGTCAGTACTGCGTTCACAACTCTCCCAGGAAGGAATTGAGCTGGCAGCTGGAATGAACGTGGTCATAAACGGTTATATAGATTTCTACCAGGTAAGAGGTGAAGTCAGCTTTATACTGGAAGGTATAGATCTTGAGTCTCTACTCGGCAGACTTGCACTGGAACGGAAACGCCTTATTGAATCCCTCTCCAAAGAGGGACTTCTCGAGTTGAACAAATCTATTGATATTCCACCTGTACCTCTGAGGGTTGGTCTAGTTGCCAGCCCCGGCACAGAGGGGTACTCAGATTTCATTGGCCAGCTAATGGATTCTGGTTACGGATTCCATGTGATAATAGTTCCTACGCAGGTACAGGGTAGCTCGGCTGCAAAATCGATTGTCGCTGCATTGGATTTACTGATCAGTTACGAACTGGATGTCGCGGTAATCGTACGGGGTGGTGGATCAAAGGCAGATTTATTGACCTTTGATGATGCTTCGGTTGCCAGAAGGGTTGCCACAATGCCTGTACCTGTGTTGACCGGTATAGGCCATACCGGTGATCAGTCAGTCGTCGACATGGTAGCGAATTCATCATTTATTACTCCGACCAGTTGTGGAAGACGGCTGGTGGAGGTTATCGATAGTTATATGGAGACTATACAAAGCTCAGCAAGGCAGATCTCTTCTTTAGCAGTGGAATCAATTACATACGCAGAAAATTACTTTGCCACTCTCTCTGGTAAAATAGCCACCGCAGGGAATAGGGCATTGGACAACCAGGCTAAAGTAGTTACCAGTCTTGCAGGCAAGTTGGCATCTCAAGCTCTTGTACATCTTGTCCGAGAGCGAGAAATGTTGAAACATGTGAGCAAACGTCTATCGGATTCAGCAATGAGGGCAATATCCTACAACGTGGCTGTAGCAGAAAATGCCAGACGTCTGACATTGGCATATGACCCCATACGTCAAATTGAGCGTGGGTACAGTATTACATGGGTCAGTGATGGAGAGAGTAAACGGATTATGCGTTCTATACGAGATGCCGATATAGGGAATACTTTGATTACCAGACTCAGTGACGGCAGCGTTCACTCCCGTATTTCAGCATTTAGTGAAGATGCTTCAGCACGCAACGAGGATAGGCAGTAAACTGTTCACGTGGAAGAGGTATCCAAACTTACATACAGAGAAGCAACCGATGAGTTGAATGAAATTTTGTCGTATATGGAACAGTCCGATGTAGACATAGACGAATTAGTTCCGAAATTAGAGCGTGCTACCGCTATCATTGCAGAGATAGACAAGAGGATCAAGGCAAGTAAGGTACGCGTCGAGGAGATCGTGCCTAAACTGAACACTCTTGCGACTGGAGAGGGGGAGCTTGACGAAGAACCATTCGACCCTGATGACGAGCCGCCAACCGATGAAGACCTGTTACCACATAGAGAGCCCAGATCGCTAAAGTACATTGAGCAAGACGAGGAGCCGCTATCTGAGTTTGATGAAGAACCATTTGAGTTCAATGGACAGCTAATTGAGCAAGATGATGAGCCATTCTAGGATCCTTTTATCTATTGCCGGCCTGGATCAGCCAGGTATAGTGGCATCAGTCACCGATTCTTTGGCCAGAGAGGGATGGAATCTCGAAGATGCGACAATGAGTATCTTACGAGGATATTTTACTATTATGGTAATGGTAGCGGTCGACAGTGATGTCACACCACAACAGGTAGTAGCAGCACTCGATCATGCGCGACAAGAATATGCACTGCAGGTAGAGGCAACTGTATGTTCCGATAGGATCGAAAACGATGCCGTTGAATTACTTCCGTGGTCTATATTTGTACATGGTTCTGACCACCCGGGGATTGTTCATGCCGTTGCATCTGAGATATTCAGGGCAGGAGGCAACATTGTAGACCTAGTAGCCAGACGCGGCGGCAGGAAGGGAGATGCCGTGTATATTATGACTATCAGAGCGATGATTCCCTCCGGAGAGCCTTCAGACATGTTTCACGATAGCCTGTCTCGTCTGGCAGTATCCGAGGGAATTGACTGTTCAGCACGGTTGGATTCAGCATTCATCCTATGATTGCGTGGACAACTCAGCCAATCAAATCTATCTATTACGATGGCTGGCAACGCTATTGAACAAGCTCGTATGTCATAGTTGCGTTGACGATATGCCTTTATCTTTACCAATACCATGTCACTACGGAACGTCATAACAATTCCTCATCCCCTGCTTAGTAGGGTAGCTAATGAGATAGGATCAGTATCGCAAGAGCTGGCTGACGACCTTGTTGACACCATGTATGGATCCCCTGCCTGTGTCGGCTTGGCTGCACCACAGATCGAAGTAGGCTTACGAGCTTTTGTCGTGGACGTAAGCAAACATCGTGCAATGGCCGGTAAGACCTCAAATGGTCTCATAGTTATCTTCGATCCAATCATATCCTGTAGAGGTGACCGTGAGGTTGCTCGAGAGGGCTGTATGAGTGTACCTGACTTTACCTGCGATGTGGAACGATACACAAATGTATCGGTAACCGGTATCGGTCTTGATGGTGAAAAATGCCACATAGAAGCTGAAGGATTCGAGGCCAGAGCGATACAGCACGAAGTGGATCATCTCGATGGGTTGCTCATACTCGATAGGGTGACCGGTCCGCATGGTATATTCCAACGAAAGGTCTATAAGTAGCTATAATCTGATCCATCCTCTTGGTTGTGCTACGTCCTGGATATCCACCGGCTCTTGTCCTTACTTCAAAACAGCTAACGTTCTAATCGCTCCCCGTAGCTTGGCGGCGTTAACCAGCTTTTATCATTACTTTCAAACAGCCGAAATATCTGTAATATTATAGTTGTATACGATCCAATACAATAAATGACACACCACAGGTGTACTGTAATATGCATATGTCCAGAAGAGATGATCATATGGAAAATACCTGCAATAATCCAGAAATAGAGATACGATTGAGTACCAGACGACGTAAGACTGCCAGTGCCAAGTGGCAGGATGGGAGGATAGTGGTGTCTCTGCCTGCTGCGCTGCCAGAACCTGAGCGTTCCGAGATCGTCAACGGGCTCGTCCAAAGAGTCATGCGCAAGCGACAGGTAATTGATTTTTTATCTGACGAATCATTGGAGTTGCGTGCCAGGCAACTGGCCGATCGCTATACCGATGGAATCTACGCTGATTCGATTCGTTGGGTAACCAACCAAAATGCTCGCTGGGGATCCTGCACTACCCGTAGGAGGGATATTAGGATCTCAGATAAGTTGCGACCGGTTCCGTCATGGGTACTGGATGCTGTAATCATTCATGAACTCGCCCATCTGCAAGAACCCAATCACGGTTATCGTTTTCACGCTATTACAAATCGCTATTCACGGATGGGGGAGGCTATGACTTTTCTGAAAGGATTCAGCCTGGGAATGAACAGCGCCATACTGAGGCCAGGAAATATGACATCTGAGCCGGACGATACTAGCCCAGGTCTTGACTATGACGACAACCATGACGATAACCATGGCGATATAAGCCAGGAATCGGACAACAATGGCGAACCAGATCTCTACTGGTAGCGCAACAAGCTACCGCATTATTCGCACTATTGCATGATCATGAGCAGTAGATGCGCAATCATGAGAGCCGACAGCATACTGGTAGCGCAACAAGCTACCGCATTATTGAATACTACCGAATGGTGCGGTAGAGGATCGAGCAATTCCATATCTTGCAATATATTGCGTAACATACTCCCTGGCAGCAACTATCGCTTTGTCTACCGGGTAACCGTATGCAATATAGCCTGCTATAGCGGATGAGAAGGTACATCCAGTACCCCTGACCGCTGCTACTTGCAGGCGTGGAGAGGAAAGTATGTTCACGCCAGTCGACAATGATTGCAAAGAGGTGTCGGATATATTATTCAATCCGATTACGATATCCATAACTACTGGTGTATCTGGTGTATCTGGTGTATCTGGTAGTCGATCATCCCAGCTGGCATGGCCACCTTTGACAATTACTATCTCAGCACCCATATTGTGCAACATACTGGCGGCACTTACCATGTCATCTACGCTCGAGATGGTCATGCCTGTCAACAACTCTGCCTCAGGGATGTTTGGTGTCAGGATATATGTATACGGCACCAGTAGCTCTCGATACGCCTCTATACCTTCCTCGCTTGCCAACGGATTTCCAGATGATGCAGCAAGCACGGGATCAACTACTACATTTGGCAATTCTCCAGCTTTTATTCGAGACGCAATAGCCGCAACATTTTCTGCCGTGGCGAGCATGCCCACTTTGGTAGCTGCAAGTGGTGATCCCGCTACTGCAAGGTCTATCTGCAAACCTAGAAGATCTTCCGACACAGGCATTATTCCTGCGACTGCGGTAGAATCTTGTGCTGTAACTGCAGTAACTGCATACACACCGCGTACCCCAATTGATTCCAGTGTACGTATATCGGCCTGCATCCCCGCCCCTCCACTAGAATCTGATCCGGAGATTACAAGGACACCACCAAGGGTGTCATATGGCTGGCGGGAACCCATAGTTATTTGCGGTATAAGCCACTGGGTGTCATTGGGCTGAGGGCATCATTCGGCTGAGGAAAAACCACTGCCATCTACAAGGCTGTCCGTCAGATCGGCCATACCTTCCATGGACGAGGATGCAAGTGCCCTGAATCGTCTTGGTATCCTCCCAGCCAAATATGCATCGTGTCCAGCTATAATAGCATTTCTCATTGCAGATGCCATCATCGGAGGGTTCTGTGCTCTTGTAATTGCAGAAGCAACTAGCACTCCGGAGCAACCCAATTCCATTGCCTGTGCAGCATCTGATGCAGTGCCAATACCGGCATCGAGTATGACCGGCACATTTATGGTGTCAACTATCAAAGCAATGTTGTGCGGATTGCGGATTCCAAGCCCACTGCCTATCGGAGCTCCCAACGGCATAACGGCGACGCAACCTACCTGTTCGAGGCGTTTGGCAACTATGGGGTCGTCGGTAGTGTATGGAAACACCTTGAAACCCTTGTCGTATAGGATTTCTGCCGCCCTCAACAGTTCATTTACATCCGGTAATAGGGTATCTTCATCTCCTATCACCTCCAATTTCACGTAATCCGTTTCGAGTGCATCCCTGGCCATTTCAGCTGTCAACACTGCTTCGTGAGCATTGTAGCAACCTGCAGTGTTTGGAAGAACAGTTACGTTATGCTCTTCGAGTACATCTAATATCGACCGCCCTGATGAAACCGATACACGTCGCATTGCAACTGTCGCCACTGAAGCCTCTGATGCTTCTATGACTCTTTCCAGTACTTCATGGCTCTGCACTCCGCCTGTGCCAAGCAGCAGCCGATGAGCTACTTTCAGACCCGCAATATCAACATTCTCTTCCATCATCCGCCTGCAACCGCCGTGATTATCTCGACTCGGCAACCTTCCCTGAGAACGGTATCTGTCCACGTACTTTTGGGCACTATAGTACCATCTATCGCTACAGCTATTCCCCGAGCCGTGCGAGCGTACTGCTCGACCAGATTGGCTACCGTAGTACCGGCATCTATACTGTAATGCTCGTTATTCACGGTGATATCTATCAAGATACTTTCATACTTCATACAACAAAACTCCGCACTTCATGCGATTCTCTCGAGACGTGAGGGACTGAACGGTATGACCTCTTGTGGAACTCCCTTTTCATCAGACTGTATAAGTGCGTTTACCGCTACTGCCGTAATCGGAGCGAGCAACACGCCATTTCGGTAGTGGCCAGCAGCCACTATAAGTCCACCACTCTCATCTATACTGCCAACTATCGGACCATTATCCGGTGTGGCCGGTCTCAGTCCAGCAATAGTCTCTTGAAACGAAAGCTCTGCTGTAATAGGCAATAACGCTCTAGCATCACGCAACAAATCGAAGACTGCACCAGATCGAACCGCCGTGTCAAAGCCTTTTTCCTCCATGGTTGCTCCGATGACCAGTGTCCCGTCAGCTCTGGGTACCATATATATGGAACGACCATTCGTTATACCTCTGATAGTGTGTGCAGGCAGCAAGGAGGAGTCAAATGCTGCCAGTCTGACTATCTCACCCTTGACTGGTCTTACGGCTGAAGATACAAATCGCGGTAAACCATTTAATTGGGATATCCACGGTCCGGTGCATACGATGATTTTATCGGCATGTAGATCGTTACCCGCCTCAAGTATTATACGGAAGCTGTTTCCGGCACTACCTCTGGAATTGCCTTTTGAATCGGAGATGACAGATGTTGCCCTAGTAGGCAGTAATGAATAACCTTTAGCGGTTATTATCTGTGTCAGCGCCTTTACCACCAGTCGTGGATCCACCTGGTAGTCATCTGCTGCAAGCATCGCTCCTCGTACAGATGGTGCAAGTTGTGGAACCAGTTCTCTGACCTCTGATGCACTCAGCCATTCGACATTCAACTTGAGGCTTGTCTGATAATCGTAGAGTTCTCTTATGTACGACCTATCGTCGTTTCCCCCCGCTACTACAAGAGTACCCACCTGCCTGTAACCTATATCAATACCACTTTTCTCACTTAGCGTTTCAGCAAAAGATTTCCATAAGTTTGCCGCCGCCATGTTCAGATGCAATTCCAGCTCTTCACCATAGTATGCTTCAGTCACCGCAGCCAACATTCCTGCGGCTACCCAGCTGGTACCCTTACCTGGCGATGGATCAACTATTGCTACCTTCTCGTAGACATCTGGCATCAAGTAGGCAACACTCAGCCCTATTATCCCTCCTCCAATTATTACTATGTCGTAGTTGCTGTCGTATGCTGCTATAATGGTATCTATTATAGTACTGTTTTAAGCGGTACCAATTTCCCTCATGGAATTGTGCCTTCATAGAAGCAGTGGTATTTTCGGTAGTGCAATTGGTGCAATAAAAGTACTACTGATGGGCCAACGTCGTCCCTTGTATCAAACCTGTAGAACAGTAAGATATGGTTAGAAAAGGAATATGGATGACGATTGGAACGTTGAAATGAAACCTACCTGTAAAAGCGATGATCGCCGTGTGCTCGCTGTGAACACCGGACAAGACACCACCGGCCTTTATAACCCTGCCTTTGAGCACGATTCATGCGGGATAGCACTTATAGCTGATATTCACGGCAACAAGAGCCATGGCATAGTGGAGGATGCGTTGATCGCCCTTCAAAACCTGGCACATCGTGGTGCGACTGGAGCTGAAGAGGAGACTGGTGATGGCGCTGGGATACTGCTTCAAATGCCTCATGACTTTTTCAAATCGCAGACCGAACTAGGTATAGGAGAGGTAGAAGAAGGCAAATATGCCTGTGGCATCGTGTTTATGCCCAGGGATGAGAATTCGATACAGAAGTCGATGAGGCGCATAGAAGAATTGGCTGGAGAAGAATCTCTGAAGGTACTTGGTTGGCGCCAAGTCCCCGTGGACGATACATCCATTGGTGCCACTGCTGCCGAGGCTATATGCTCGTTTTGGCAGGTAGCGGTGGCTCCAGCTACACCAGTCGACCATGGTGATTTGCGGGATGGGCCACTAGCTATCGATAGAATGGCGTTTTGCTTGAGAAAACGAGCAGAGCATGAGCTGGATGGTGTCTACATATCTTCATTATCAAGCAGGACAATAGTGTACAAGGGTATGCTGACCTCCCATCAACTCTCATCGTTTTATCCTGACCTATTGGAACCATCCCTCAAGTCAGCTATTGCGATGGTCCATTCCAGATTTTCCACCAATACCTTTCCGTCATGGCCACTTGCGCATCCCTACAGATATATTGCCCACAATGGCGAGATAAACACTCTCATTAGCAATCGTAATTGGATGCGTGCAAGAGAAGCACTACTCGACTCGGATGTAATCAAGGGAGATCTGTCCAGACTCTTTCCTATATGTACTCCTGGTGCGTCCGATTCAGCCTCTTTTGATGAGGTAATAGAGCTACTACACCTTGGCGGTAGGTCATTGCCTCATGCAATCCTTATGATGATCCCTGAAGCGTGGGAGAAAAACGCAGATATGGATCCACAAATGAGGGATTTCTATATGTACCATGCATCCATAATGGAGCCATGGGACGGCCCAGCAGCCATGATCTTCACTGATGGCGTCATTGCCGGAGGAGTACTGGACAGAAACGGTTTTAGACCATCGCGTTGGCTTCTCACAAAGGGTGGAAAACTGGTACTTGGCTCTGAGACCGGTCTACTGGATATAAATCCCGTAGACATAGTCAGAAAAGGGCGGCTACAGCCAGGGAAGATGTTCCTTATAGATACATCACAGGGACGTATAATAGAGGATACAGAAATCAAGAGTGCACTAGCATCAGAGCATCCTTACGGTCAATGGTTACAGGAACAACAAGTACATCTAAGCGATCTGCCGTACCGGAAGATGTTGACCCCTCAGCACTCTTCGGTGGTCACACATCAGCGCCTTTTCGGATATACCAATGAGGATCTGAAAGTAATTATCGGCCCCATGGCTATAGGAGGCCAAGAAGCAGTAGGCTCTATGGGTAACGACGCGGCTATTGCAGTATTATCGACACGCCCCAGACTTCTGTATGACTACTTTACCCAGCTATTTGCCCAAGTCACCAACCCACCACTCGACGCAATAAGGGAGGAACTTGTCACGTCCACAAGGACTCAGATAGGATCCGAGGGAAATTTGCTCGATCCTCAACCAGCCTCATGTAAGCAGATTGTTCTCGAATATCCAATCATAGACAACGAAGAGCTTGCCAAGTTGATGTACATAAACGAACATGGAGAGACACCTGGATTCAAAGCATTCACTATTGACGGATTGTTCAATTCATCGGGAGGTGCAAATGCCCTAAGAGACGCCATCGAATCAGTGCGTTCAAAGGTAAGTGATGCTATCGCGAATGGAGCCAACATAATCATACTCTCGGATCGAAACGCCAGTACTGAACTGGCTCCTATCCCGATGTTGTTGCTTGTCTCTGCCGTTCATGAACATCTGGTAAGAGAGCGTACAAGAACAAAGGTTGGGTTAATCGCCGAGAGTGGTGAGGCCAGAGAGGTTCATCATATGGCCCTATTGGTGGCTTATGGAGCATCAGCTATCAACCCGTACCTTGCCTTTGAAACAGTAGATGATATGGTTGCCAATGGTTTGTTGGAGGATATTTCTGCACTCGAGGCTCGTCAGCACTATGTGAAAGCCTGCACAAAGGGAATAGTAAAGGTGATGTCGAAGATGGGTATATCCACGGTAGCATCCTATATCGGTTCACATGTATTTGAAGCAATTGGCCTGGACAGGGATTTCGTAGATGAATACTTCAGTGGTACTACTAGTAGGATAGGTGGCGTAGGACTCGAAGTTATTACAGAGGAGGTATTGGAGCGCCATCGCAGAGCATTCAGCCGGTTGCAGTCGGTACGGGCTCATCGCGAACTCGAGACCGGAGGAGAGTATCAGTGGCGTCGCGAAGGAGAAGCACACCTGCTGGCCCCTAAGGTGGTGTTCAAGGTGCAGCAGGCCGTAAGAAACCGTGATTACTCATTGTTCAAGGAATATACAAACCTAGTCGACGAACAATCCGAGCAACTTTGTACATTGAGGGGTCTGATGCACTTCAAGAAGGGGACAATCTCGCCCATTCCCCTGAGCGAGGTAGAGCCGGTGTCTAGCATTGTTAAGCGTTTTTCAACTGGTGCCATGTCATATGGATCGATATCGAAAGAAGCCCATGAAGCACTCGCCATTGCAATGAACCGGCTGGGGGGAAAATCGAATACCGGTGAAGGAGGGGAGGATCCCGATAGATTTACAGTAGACCCGAACGGGGATTCCCGGCGTAGTGCCATTAAGCAGGTTGCCTCGGGACGTTTTGGTGTAACTATAGATTATCTAGTCAATTCAGACGACATACAGATCAAGATCTCCCAGGGAGCCAAACCAGGAGAAGGTGGTCAGTTGCCGCCGCATAAGGTATATCCCTGGATAGCGCGTACCAGATACTCTACCCCGGGAGTAGGACTTATCTCGCCACCACCACACCATGATATCTACTCGATAGAGGATATTGCCCAGCTCATACACGACCTAAAGTGCTCTAATCCTAACGCTCGCGTGCATGTAAAGCTAGTTGCTGAAGTGGGTGTAGGTACTGTAGCGGCGGGGGTCGCCAAAGCGAAATCAGATGTAGTGCTCATATCCGGACATGACGGTGGCACCGGCGCCGCGCCGCTTACCTCTATCAAGCATGCAGGCATCCCCTGGGAGATAGGGTTAGCCGAGACGAATCAGGTACTGGTAGCAAACGGTCTACGTGATCGTATAGTTGTTCAAGTAGACGGCCAATTAAAGACTGGCCGTGACGTGATGATCGGAGCGTTACTTGGAGCTGAGGAATTTGGTTTTGCCACTATGGCTTTGGTTGCACTTGGCTGTGTCATGATGAGGGTATGTCATCTCGACACCTGTCCGGTAGGTATTGCCACCCAGAATCCCGTACTGCGTAATCGCTTTACAGGAAAGCCAGATTACGTAGAGGCGTTCTTTGAGATGATCGCTGAGGAAGTACGAGAGTATCTCGCTGAGCTGGGATTGAGATCATTGGAGGATGCTATAGGCCGGGTGGATCTGCTTGATGTGGAACCTGCTTTAGAACACTGGAAGGCACGCGGTCTGGATCTTTCTCCCATACTGTCCTTGCCTGCAAATAATTACGGAACTGAGCGTTTTCAATGTGCCGTTCAGAACCACGGAATCGACTTGCAACTGGACTGGAAGTTTATCGATGAGTGTATAGCAGGCATTGAGCAGGGACATCCGGTGACAGTCGAACTTCCTATAAGGAATGTCCACAGGACAGTAGGAACCTTGCTGAGCCATACCATCGTTTCACGCTTCGGTGCCAAGAATGGCGATAGTAGCGACAGTAAGGTCGTTCAGGCTAGTGGTGATAGTGGCGGTGGGATCGTTGGGGCTGCTGACGGTGATAGTGGCGGTGGGGTCATTAAGGGTGCTGATGATAGCGGTATAGGCATAGAGAGCGCTAATAAGCTGAGTGCCAATAAGCTACCCGATGACTTTGTGACTATAAAATTAAACGGTTCTGCCGGACAGAGTTTTGGAGCGTTCCTGACAAAGGGAGTGACACTCCGGCTGGTCGGTGATGCCAACGATTACCTGGGCAAGGGGCTGTCAGGCGGCAGAATCATTGTGACACCTCCACCAGAATCACTGTTCATCGCTGAGGAACAGATTATCGCGGGTAATGTCATACTCTATGGAGCTACCAGGGGCGAATTATTCATGAGAGGGCAAGCAGGTGAAAGATTCTGTGTAAGGAATTCAGGAGCTATCGCAATTGCAGAAGGAATAGGTGACCATGGGTGTGAGTATATGACAGGTGGTATAGCTGTCATATTGGGACAAGTAGGTAGAAACTTTGCTGCTGGCATGTCTGGTGGAGTTGCCTATCTCTATATCGGAGACCTTGTAAATACTGGAGACCTTGGAAATACTCCTTGGGGAAATCCAGATGGTACGGCAACTCAGAGTGATAACGGTAATACAGTCGATATAATCAATATAGCCGATATGGATCATGAGGTCCATGTATCGAGTGATGAAGATGATATTTCTGGATACGACATAACTCGACATAAAATCGCTCAACTATATATTGCCAAACATATCAATACAGAGATGGTAGACGTGGTTGCGCTTGACAAGGAAGACATTGAATTATTGAGAGACCTGTTGATCAGGTATCATAGTGAGACTGGCTCGACCATTGCTGCCACCATACTACACAACTTCAATAAAGTCTCTAGTACATTCTTGAAAGTCATGCCGCGAGATTATGCAAAAATTATACAGATTACGAAGTTGGCTGAAGCTGAGGGAAGATCGGTAGACGATGCGGTTATGGAAGCTATACGATAATGAAGGTTGAGAGGTAACCATGGGCAAGATAACAGGATTTCTCGAATATGCAAGGCAATTGCCCCCCAGGAGGCCAGTCGAAACAAGAAAGCACGATTGGAATGAAGTATATGAACCCTTTCCTGAAGATATGGCCAGGACACAGGCAGCTAGATGCATGGACTGTGGTATTCCATTCTGCCACCTTGGATGTCCTCTGGGAAATCTGATCCCGGAATGGAATGACCTTGTCTACAGGGGACATTGGCGAGAAGCATCGGAGCGCCTTCATGCTACAAACAACTTTCCGGAGTTTACCGGTAGGCTGTGTCCCGCACCCTGCGAAGCAGCCTGTGTACTTGGTATAGCTGATGATCCTGTAACCATTGAACGCATGGAATACGAGATAGTGGAGACTGCATGGTCAAATGGTTGGATAGTTCCCATACTTCCTGAGGTAGAATCAGGTAAATCTGTGGCTATCGTAGGATCCGGTCCGTCTGGGCTGGCATGCGCCCAGCAACTAAGACGAGCTGGACATAGAGTAACCGTATACGAAAGGGATAGTAAGCCAGGTGGGTTATTACGTTACGGCATACCGGAATTCAAGATGGAAAAACGCTTTCTGGACAGGCGCCTGGAACAGCTTCGAGCGGAAGGCGTTGAGTTTGTCTGCGATACCTATGTAGGAATGGATGTAGATACACCCAATGAAAATTACTATAGTTGGGATGCCACAAGGAAAAATCGTGTCTCGGCGAAAAAGTTGCTCGATAGTCACAATGCCCTTGTACTGGCAATAGGAACTGGCCTCTCCAGAAATCTCGACATTCCGGGGCGCGGTCTTGATGGCATCCATTATGCACTCGAGTATCTGAGACCATCAAATTTATTACGTGAAGGCGTGCAATGTGAAACATTCATATCAGCAGAAGGCAAAGATGTCGTGATACTCGGTGGAGGTGATACTGGTGCCGATTGCCTGGGCACAGTCCACCGTCAGGGTGCCAAGTCAGTTCTTCAATTGGAAATTATGCCAAAGCCACCATTGTCCAGACCAATAGATCAACCGTGGCCCACTTATCCTATGATCTTTCGTACTACGTCGGCCCATGAAGAGGGAGGAGAGCGTTATTATTCCCTTAATACCAAAGAGTTCATAGGTGACGGAGATGGTCATTTGAATGGGATAATCGTAGAAGAAGTGTCAATGGAATATAAAGATGGACGTCCGGTGTTTAATAGTATTGACGGAACTGAACGAATCCTCAAGTGCGACCTAGCGTTACTAGCACTCGGGTTTGTTGGCCCCGAGCAATCTGGTGCAGCTGCCGAAATGGGAGTAAAGTTTAATGCCAGAGGTAACATCATTGTAGACAGCAATTGGATGACTACCACTGAAGGGGTGTTCTCATGCGGAGATGCTGCCAGGGGTCAATCACTAATTGTGTGGGCAATAGCAGAGGGTAGATCAACAGCTGAATCTGTAGATGCTTTCTTGACTGGTAGACAAAGCTCTTTGCCTGTTCCGGTAAAACCTGGTGAAATGAGTATAAGGTAGTTCGCAAATTAATACCTAGGTGGCTGATACAAAACGGCCAAAACCTCGAAAAAATGTCTGTACTCGTTATGATAATGCAAGTAAGATGCTCGCGCGCTGTCGATTATGCGCGCAATCCAGCAAAAAACACCAGATACCTAGGTGATCAACATAGATTGAACGGTCAACAGCTTGAAAAAAGTGGTTGTAACCGTCATGATTGTGTAAGTCAGGTATCCACGCATTGCCGATTACGTGTGTAATCCAACAAAGCACCAATCGAGTAGGCAAAGATAACTTGTTCCATACGTGGTGCCACCTAGCAGTCAATCGCCACCCGACATGCACCAATCGAGTAGGCAAAGATAACTTGTTCCATACCCTCTCTTAACAGGGAATATGGTTAAACTATAACCCTCAAGTATAGGTTTAGAGTTTGAATCTATGCTTTTATTGTCATAAAGTTGTGTATTATTATAACGTTATAAAAATAGCATATATGCATAATAATGCAATATATTGCTGCTATTCTTTTTACGGTGCAACAAATATGCATAAATGAATATATGCATATTTGTTAAATACCTGTTCAGTGCATAAATTACTATTATGTGACTTTCAACCATTAGTAGATGTATAGTCACAGGTGATATAGATATACAGCAATGTAAAAAATGAACTACCAAGAGGGAGGTTATGGCTATGAAAAAGAGCAGGGTCACAACGACAAGAAATACGATTACAGATGATGCCATCCAGTTAGATGCTACTTTGGATGGTATGGACAGTACTGATAATATTACAGACGATACTGCTGCCGACGGTAATACTCAAAACAACCAGAATGTCAGTGACGAAACTGGTGTAACATTGGAAGGTTTTAGAGGTCCCCAAGTTTGTAAACTTATTGGTATATCCTATCGTCAACTTGATTATTGGGCCAGAACTGGTCTATTGACTCCTTCAGTGGTGCAGGCATCGGGAAGTGGTACACAAAGAATCTATTCATACAACGACGTATTGGAATTGAAAGTTCTAAAGCGCCTACTTGATTCAGGGGTGTCGCTCAGAAGCGCACGTAAGGCTGTTGATTGCTTGCGCGATGAGGTCGGAGGTGAACTTGGGTCTTCTACATTAGTATTTGCCGGTGGTCGTTCCATTCTCGCTCATTCCAACGATGAAGTAATTGACCTCCTTCGTAACGGGCAAGGTGTTTTTAGCATGGTTGCGCTACAAGATATAGTAAGCGAACTGGATACAGATATCACGACACTATCTGGTAGGTCTGGGTCTGGCGAGAGTATTCCAAAAACCCCTTTGGATCACGCCATATAAAATCATTCAGTATGATAGGCTCAGTGGATAGACATCTCGGGCTTGTCGCCCCTCATGCTCCGCATGACTTTGTTGCTGTCGGACAGGCACTCCAGCGTACCTCTCCTTATTTGCCTTGCCTCGCTCGCTTGGATAGACGACTTTCTGATACAACTTGCCTATCCACTGAACTTCTGAGACAGAGCCACGAAAAACTATGCATAAACTATTCTACGCACACCACATTGTATGAACTACACCACATTGATCTACCACACGTGAACCACATTGTATGAACCCATTGATCAGCCGCGTCGGTCAGTACTTTACGACCTCCATAAGTCTATCGGTGCCAGGTTTACTGTATTTGGTGGATGGGAGATGCCTTTACGCTATCCCGGTGGCACTATAAATGAGCACTTGTCTTGTAGAAATTCATGTGCAATTTTTGACACTAGCCATCTAGGCTCACTCCTTGTAGAAGGTAGTGGCGCATTCGATATGTTGCAGAAAGAACTGACGAATGATCTAGAGAAAATATGTCCGGGACGGGCTCAGTATACACATTTGGTGACTCCCTCTGATGGATCTGTCCAGGACGATTTGATAGTATGGTGGCTTGAGCCAGACAGGTTCATAGTGCTGGCCAACGCAGCAAATACTCAGTTGGTAGCAGGTATCCTGCATGCAGAAGATATCACTTCATCTAGAGCGCTGTTGGCCATTCAAGGCCCTAATGCACGTAAAGTGCTATCTACAATAGACCCAGAACTGTCCACCGTAAAGAGTAATCAAGTACGTGCAATAACTATCGATGGAGCTTCCTGTACCATAGCAGGAACGGGGTATACCGGAGAAGACGGCATAGAGATTGAGGTGCCGTCAACACATGCCGAGCCACTGTTCAGCCACTTTATGGATGCTGGAGCCACTCCTGCCGGACTAGGCGCCAGAGATACCTTACGCCTAGAAGCTGGGTTACCGTTATTTGGCCACGAATTAGGTCCAGGTATATCTCCATTGCAAGCAGGACTCAATTGGGTAGTCGGATGGCAAAAAAAGTCATTCAGGGGAAAGGTAGCATTGGAAAAGGAGAGAGACTCCGGCCCTAGGCGTATGCTTTGGGGGTTGATCGGGGAGAATCGCAGACCACTGCGGGATAATTCCTATCTATATATTCCATCCAACGGAGAGCAGAAAGAGCGGGTTGGACGGGGAGAGCATAAGGAGCGAAACGAGATAGGGGAGCAGGAGGAACGGAAGAAGATGGAAGAGAAGAGAGAGCAGTTCAATCAAGGGGATCACGATAAGCAGATGCAACAGAGCGGGCAACATGATCCAATTGGAAGGATTACCAGTGGGGGGTATGGCCCGACAATCGGTAGAGGGATAGCTATGGCTCTAATATCCACTGACGTGGAAGCATATCCGGATATGATTATCGACGCAGTGCATGACGATAAAACGGTACCCGTTCGGCTAAGTAAATTACCATTTGTACCTCGTAGTAGACCTCGGTGATCTACTACTTGTGGCACCCTATTTATACCGCCGAAACACCTATCACTATGAGTTGTCTTGCTCATCAAACGTATTGCGATTCTTGTATATTTTTATACCGTCAAACACGCTTCGCTACAAAGGCTAGGATTATGGTCAATATGAGCGAACAAGAAGTACGGTACGGTACGGGACAGGACAGGACAGGACAGGACAGGACAGGACAGGACATAGGCTTTTATTATGGAGAGCACGACAAGAACAAACGGGATGATGAACTATGAATACCTACATTCCTCATACTGAAGACGAAATAAATATGATGTTGGCCGAGATCGGGAATAAGTCGCTGGATGACTTGCACGCAACGATTCCTCCAGAGGTACTTTTGGAAGATGGGCTTGATCTACCTCTAGGTGTCAGTGAGGCAGATGTAGTGAGGTATATAGGTGAACTGGCTGACAGCAATATTGGTGGACATGCAGGTGCTAGTAAATATGTCAATACGACGCTCAAAGAGCAACGACCCCGGAGTCCCTATCCGTTGAATTCCTTGGTATGTTTTGCCGGAGGTGGCACATACGACCATTACGTACCGCCGGTCGTATCCAGCTTGGCATCAAAGTCAGAGTTTGTCACCTCTTACACCCCGTACCAGGCTGAAGTGTCGCAGGGAGTGTTACAGGTATTATTCGAATACCAAACTATGATGTCGCGAATTTCAGGGCTACCTGTTGCAAATGCTTCACTTTATGACGGCGCATCTGCTCTCTACGAAGCAGTAAACATGGCTGTATCATACACCGATCGCCATGACATCTGGATATCTTGTGGAGTAAACCCAAGATGGCGCTCTGTACTAGATACCTTGGTAGCTGGCAGAAATATAAAAGTCCATCCCATCAAATTGAGAGATGCATCTACAGATTGGAGTATCCCACATGCCTTGCCAGATTTATCACCACCTGCAGCTATTGTCATAGCTTACCCAAACTACTTGGGTGCGCTGGAAAACATAGAGCAGGCCAAGGAATTGGCAAACAGTCTTGAAGCCTTGCTCATAGTGGCATTCAACCCAATATCAATGGGAATGTTGCATACACCTGGATACTACGGTGCCGATATTGCAATTGCGGAAGGTCAGCCACTGGGAATCGGACTATCCTTTGGTGGCCCTTACCTTGGCATTTTATCTTGCAAGGAAGAGTATATGCGCATAATACCCGGAAGGGTCATAGGGGAAAGTATGGATAATCGCAATGGGCGGGCATACACAATGACCCTCCGTACGAGAGAACAAGATATTCGCAGAGAACGTGCTACCTCCAACGTCTGCACCAACCAAACGCTTATGGCAATTACTGCGACAATCTATCTTTCCTGGCTTGGACCTGGTGGACTGAAAGAAGTGTCAAGGAGGTGTTATTCAGGAGCCCATTATCTGTACAAATTATTGTGTTCTATAGATGGTGTAGAGGCACTGTACAGTGAACCATTCTTTAACGAATTCGCCATAAAAATACCCGTGAACAGTGAAACTCTACTCGCAAGGCTGGCTGACGAGGGATTTCTCGGTGGAGTTGCGCTTGATGATGAATTATGTGACGACAATGCATCTTATGTAATGGAAGCAGCAAATGATAATAATGTAAGTAGCAGTGGGCATGTCGACAACAGACCTGCTGGCAGTGAGTATAAAAGTAATAGACCTGGCGATAGCAGACCTGGCGATAGCAGAAGACTGCTCATTGCAGTGACAGAGAAACGAACGATCCAAGAGATTGAGTCCTACGCCCTATCTTTCGAAAAGGCTTTGCAATGACAGAGCAACAACAAGAACAGACTTCCGGCTTTGGCTATGGAAATCATCTCAAAGGTAATAGAGATAATTTAGTAGCCGGAGGTAACGCCAGCAGTACTCCCTTAATGGGTGGTGACGAGGAACCACTTATCTTTTCACTCTCCAGCCCAGGAAGAAGGGCATTTCAGCTGCCGTCCACCGGCGTTCCAGATATTTCACCTGATACGAACAATATTGAACCTCCAGCACTCCCAGAAGTATCTGAGCGAGATCTGGTAAGTCATTATACCCGCCTTGCTCACAGGCAATACTCAGTAGATCTTGGATTTTATCCGCTTGGCTCTTGTACTATGAAATACAATCCCAAGGCGTTCGATGAAATTGCAGCGATTTCTTCATTAAAAGACGTACATCCGCTTGTGTCCGCACAGCTGTCTCAGGGGTGGATGGAGATATTGTGGACACTGGAAAGGGCACTTTGTGCAATTACGGGCATGTCTGCATTTACTCTGCAACCGCCCGCAGGAGCAGCAGGAGAACTTACCGGTCTCTTGGTGGCCGGTGCTTACCATAGATCATTGGGAGAGCACCGTACAGTAGTTTTGGTGCCAGAGTCGGCACACGGTACCAACCCAGCCTCTGCAACCTTGGCAGGTTACCAAACGAAAACAGTAGCTACAGGAAGTGACGGATGCGTGAATATGGCTTCGTTGGAGTCAGCTTTATCTGAAGATGTCGCCGCCATCATGCTCACCAATCCAAACACCATAGGCATATTCGAAAAAGACGTAGTGGAGATCTGTAGGCTTGTACACGAAGCAGGTGCACTTGCGTATTATGACGGTGCCAATCTGAATGCCATCATGGGAATCACTACACCGGCCAAAATGGGATTCGATATAGTACATTTGAATACCCACAAGACGTTTGCCACCCCACATGGCGGAGGCGGTCCGGGAGCGGGTCCGGTAGGAGTACGTGCAGGACTCGACCAGTACCTACCAGGCCCAAGACCGACACTTCAAGATGATGGAACTTATCGATGGGAGATACCAGAGTGCTCAATTGGTAGAGTTCATTCGTATAATGGCAACGCTATGGTGTTGGTAAGAGCATTAGCCTATATCCTCTCAAATGGAGCCGATGGTCTTAAAAGAGTATCCCAAATAGCTGTGCTGAATGCAAATTGGTTGCTCAAAACTCTATCTGACACATATGAAGTACCCTATGGCAGCAGATGCATGCATGAGTTCGTGCTATCGGCATCCACATTCAAGAGGCGCTATGGAATAAGAGCTCAGGATATAGCAAAGATGCTACTAGATAGAGGAGTTCATCCTCCTACGGTTTCTTTTCCTCTCGTAGTGGATGAAGCACTCATGATAGAGCCCACAGAGACAGAAAGCGTACAGACGCTGCAGGACTTTGCTTCAGCCATGATAGAGATTGCCTCCGAGATAGAGGATACCAAAGGGGCATCTGCCAAGGCTGCACCCGAGCGTACTCCGGTCGGTAGAGTAGACGAGACACGAGCCGCCAGGCACCCCATAGTAGTAGCCGAATGACTACACACGCCCTGCAAGCCCTTGGCTTTAGCCATGAGGAGGGTACCAATACCAAAATACACGGCATACGACTTACCGATTATGACGCTCTGACGGACAAATGTCTAATAATGCTTAAAGTATGAGCGGGTAGGCATCAAGCTGAGGTAGTCAAGAGATACATAAGGCTGGTGCCGGATTAAAGAAGGGAAAAGTAGTTGGGGGGTAATTGCTGGAAGCTAGTTGGGGGGTGATTGCTGGAAGCTAGTTGGGGGGTGATTGCTGGAAGAGGCATCGACAGATCGGTAGCGATGGATTGAGGTGATTGCTGGAAGCTAGTTGGGGGGTGATTGCTAGAGACTAGGATAGTGGAATGCGTATAACTACTGCCGTTCCATCGATACCGCTCTCATGAGAATATATGGATACGGTACCGTGCATAGCTTCCACCAGTTCCGATACTATAGCTAGCCCAAGCCCCGTACCGCCGCCAGTACTTCTTGAAGTGTCCGCACGATAGTGTCGCTCGAATACATGAGCCAAGTCATCGACAGCTATACCAGGTCCGTCATCCAGCACCGATATTATGGCTTGACCATTATCGATTCCGTAATTTAGCTGTATCCTACTACGTGCGTACCTCAGAGCATTATCTACTATATTCCCGATCGACTGCACCAGACGTCCTTCATCGCCATTTACTACGATATTACTTGAGTGACTCGCGGCAGCAGACACGCCTTTATCATTGACTGCAATATTCTTCGGGTAACCATTGGGAGCCGCCCCCGAATACATCTCATTTCTGAACTCGGTAGGTACCAATTTATCAGTTGTATTACTTGTATTCCCAGTACCACCCCCGATATATGCTACCTCTATTACGATGCCACGCTGATTTGCAACTGGCAGAAATATGCTCGCTACCTGTTGTACAACTGCCGATATGTCTACCGGCTCCATATCGAGTGAGAACCGTTTAGCCTGTAGGTGGGCTAGGTCAAGAAGGTCACGTATCAGTCCATCAAGTCGGTAAGACTCGTCTCTTATTATCTCTACAGCATGCGTGGTATCGTCTACTGCTCCATCAAGGATAGCCTCCGCATAACCGCGAATTGAGGTAAGGGGAGTTCGCAGGTCATGAGAGACAGAGAGAAGGAATTGGCGTTCGGACTGCTGTGAGTTGTCCAGTTGGGTAGCCATGTCGTTTATCGCATCAGCGAGGCTGGCTATTTCCCTGTAGTCACGTTGTGAAGTCTCCACTCTGGCTTCAAGCTCTCCAGAGGCCAGCCGGTTAGCGGTAGACACTACATTACTAATAGAACTTGCAAGCCGTCTGGAGAGAATCCAAGCCACCAACCCGGCTACCAGAAGAGATGCCAGCCCGATTAAGATAAAATACCCCAGTCCGGTAGAGGGTGGTTTTATCTTGCGAGTCACCACCATAACGACAAGTTCGTTGGTTGCCACATGTAATACCGTATTTATACGGGTGGAGAGATAGAGGGGAACCGCAGCATATGCCAGATGGCCACTAGCACCTGCTATTGCGTATCCGTCAAGTAGCTTTTGCATATCAAGTTGAGACGCGCTCACACCCGGCGGCAAGGTGGTAAGTGGGGGAGCAATCTGGCCGTTAGATGAGATAGTAACGACTCCTCCTCCTGAGAATCCAGCAGCAAGAAGAAGCTTTTTCGTATCGCTGACCCGTACATGTGGAGCTATTGCAGCTACCTCTCTGGCGTCGGTCAGAATAGATGAAGCCTCTGATGAAGTCGCAACATGACCCACTAGGACATAGGTGCCCAGCCAGGTAATAACAAGGGTACCCATGGCAATAAGCACCATAGATAGAAGTATCCTATAACGTAGCGACCCGGCTCTGCCTCCTCTGGGCGCGTCTACTCTACTGCCGACATTGAAGATGGAGCTGAGGTTCGTCAGCAGCTGCCGACCCGCTACCTGACCACTAGACACCTGTCTATCATCAGTCAAGGCGATAACCTACCCCCCATACCGTATGTATATTAAGTCCATCACCCAATTTCTTGCGAAGCTGGCGTACATGAACGTCAACCGTTCTCTCGTCTCCGATCCAACTATTGCTCCATGCGCCATTCAGAAGTTGTCTCCTGGAAAGCGCTACGCCACGCCGCATTGCAATAAACACGAGTAAATCGAACTCACGTGATGTCAAGTGCACTTCATTGCCGGATACAGTCACCGATCTGGCATCCATATCGATAGTGATGTCGTTAATGTGAATTATGCGACTGGAAGAGTCAGCCATCCTGGTAGATCTACGTAAGATTGCCTTGACTCTTGCCGTCAACTCCCTGGGGGAAAATGGCTTTACGATGTAGTCATCCGCACCAATCTCGAGGCCGACAATCTTGTCGATCTCATCGCTACGCGCAGTAAGTATAATAATTGGGACATCGCTTGTTGCACGCAACGTACGACATACCTCAAAGCCATCAAGATCCCCGGGCAACCCGATATCAAGTATAACCAAGCATGGATTCTGCATTCTGCAGAGGTCAAGGGCTTGTACACCGTCGCCTGCCTGCAGGACTCTATAGCCAGCCTTGGAAAGGTAAGCTGAGGCAAGATCCGCTATATTCGAATCGTCTTCTACTATTACTATTGATCCACCGTCCGATGACATCTTCTCTAACAGTCTGGCACATTTTACGTCGGCAGTCATGACCACTTGATTTGTACATTTTCTGCCAGTGCAGTACGACCACAATGGACTCGCCCAATGTAAACTCGCCAATGTAAACAATTATGATTACTGGATGCTAAGATATTTATTATGCCGAGTGAGCAGAGCGAGCCGATGGTAGTAATCGCCGGACGTCCCAATGTAGGTAAATCAACCCTTGTAAACAGGATCATCGGACGCAGGGTTACGGTCGTAGAAGATGTCCCAGGTGTCACCAGGGACAGGCTGGAAATAAGCACTGACTGGCTGGGGATTCCATTTACTATTGTAGATACTGGTGGTTGGCAATCATCCGTCGACGGTTTGCAGGGTAAAGTATCGCAGGAGGCTAAAAAGGCCATAGAGTATGCAGATGTAGTCGTGGTAGTAACAGACGTGTCCGTGGGAGTAACCGATACTGACATGGAGATAGCTCGCCATGTAAAACGCCTGGATAAGCCAGCACTACTTGTGGCCAATAAATCGGACAATAGCCGTAGAGATATAGACGCATGGGAAATGCTCTCACTGGGTCTAGGAGATCCTATTCCGCTGAGTGCACTGCATGGTAGAAGAGTGGATGATCTTCTCGATGCAGTAGTAAAGATTATCGACAATAATGCTATAGAGCATTCAAACCATAAGCTGAAAGGAGAAAATATGACACTGACCGACACTACAGACACCAGCAAATTAGAAGAAACGTCAAACGGTGACTATCCCAGGATTGCACTAGTGGGACGTCCCAATGTCGGAAAATCCACTCTGTTCAATTTCCTGATCGGGCAAGATCGTTCAATAGTACATGACATGCCTGGTACTACCCGAGATGCTGTAGATACAGTAGTAGAGACCGACAGTGGCACATTTTGTTTCATCGACACTGCCGGGATGCGCCACAAGGACTCAAAGGGAGGTAGGGTGGAGCATTTCTCTGTACTTCGTTCATTGGATGTCATAGATAATGCCGATCTCGTGCTTATGCTGATAGATGCAACTGAGGGAATTACCAGACAGGACCAGCGTATAGTCGAACGGGCAGTACAATCAGGTAGTCCAGTAATTGTGATAGTAAACAAATGGGATATCGTGGCACACGATACGCGAGATGAGCTGATAAACAACATCGAAAATGAACTGGCGTTTGTCGGCGATCCCCCCATTATAAGAGTTAGCGCCAAAACAGGACTTGGCGTACAAAAAATATTCCCTGCTATCCAAGATGCACTCTCCGCGTATCACCACCGAATCCCTACCGGAGAATTGAATCGCGCTCTCAGAATGATTCAAGAAAAGCAAGTAGCTCCCAGTGGAGCGAGGATAAAATTTATCGTACAGGGAGCTGTTGATCCACCGACGTTTGTACTATTCACCAACAAAAGGCTGCCAGCCACATACTTGCGTTTCGTAGAAAGCAGACTAAAAGAACAGTTTGGCCTCGAACGCACCCCTATCAAGCTGAAGGTGCATACAGGCGACGGTAAGTAATTTTGAGCATGCCAGGAATCTAAGGTAACAGTGGCTTGGTGTGAAGAGTGCAACCAGCGCATAGATGATGATGAACTCGCTGAAGATGGTAAGTGCCCCGACTGTGGTTCATCAACCCTGGCTCGTAGGCCAATTCCGTGGCACTTCAAGCTACTGATTATTGCTACAATCATCTACTTGGGGTACAGAACGTTCCAAGGAGTTACTTGGGTCATACATCACGTCTAGGCAATTAGTGTTTTTCGCTGGATTGCGCACATAATCAGCAATGAGCGAGCACCTAACCTGCATTATTACGGCAGTTTCAGCCACTTTGTTTGAGCTGTGGATCGTTTGGCACCAGTCACTGAGTGATCTTGGTTGGGCGATTGCGGACGGAGGCCTCGGTTACTCGGATGTGGATCGTTTGGCACCAGTCACTGAGTGATCTTGGCCTGTCTGTGCATATTATGTACACATGTCCCTATGGCAGATGTGTACAATCATCCATAATGGCTACCATCATGGCTAAAGTGAAAAGTCTGCGCTCGGCAAATCGTCAGAGGTTGACCACTGGGCAGGTTGTTGTCCGGGTGATTCCGTCAATAAGCTGTATCTTGCTTACGACTAGGCGTCCAAGCTCATCCATCGACTCAGACGATGCTTTAACAACTACATCATATGGACCTGTAACGTCATCTGCCTGTACCACTCCCTCTACTGACCTAGCCTGTTGCGCTACAGAGGCCGCCTTACCTACCTCTGTCTGTATAAGTATGTAAGCACTTACTGTCATTGTCTCTTCTCCTTTGATACCATTGCCTTGAAATGATTCTCATCTGTCTAATAATTACAGTGTAGCTGCTATTTGTCGTAAAGTTCACAGACCGACCAATATATGGCTTAGCATTGCATTGTGGCTAGTTCGCATAGACATCATCGTAACCTACACCCATCTGTACTATACGCACGGCTTACCGCGCAACTACGCAATTCAATAGCTACCTTGCTCGATCAGAGTCAACCTTTTGGCAGGCTCGCTCTTGTACATGTATTCTCCATTGCAGGTGATGCCATGGTAACCATCTCGCTGGCAGGGTCACTATTCTTCTCCATCTCTCCGAACGCCGCCAAAGGCAAGATAATTCTCTACCTCCTCGTAACTATGGCACCTTTTGCCATTGTAGCTCCGGTGCTCGGTCCGCTGGTAGACCGCTCAACCAGCGCTCGCCGGGCAATTGTGGCAATCTCTACTGCTGGAAGAGCGTTTCTCTGCCTGCTCATGGCCAGTGACCTACATAGCCTGGCACTATTCCCAGAAGCATTCAGCATACTGGTTCTGTCACGACTTTACATGGTGACCAAATCTACCCTTGTTCCTGTACTTACCTCCGATGAATACACCGCCTCAGGCCAAGGCTCTATATCCGCCACTGGACAAGGACTCCCTCCCGATAAACACACCATCCCCAGTCAAGACCGAATAGATGATCTTTCCCCGACAAATAAACGGGGAGAACCTGGATATCATGAAGGTTTAGCTACCCGCAATGCTCAACTCTCCCTACTAGCCTCATTGGCCGGTACGGTAGGTACAACCCTGGCTGTAGGGATATTGAAGGGCGTAGGAGCTTCCTGGGTACTAAGGATAGATATATTACTCTACGCTTCAGGCATGGTGGCTGGACTTAGATTACCGCGTTATATCAGCAAAATGCGACCGAAACAGAGTCATTCCACTACTCATGTAGATGAAACCTTCCGCAATAAAATATTTGATAAAGATAGCTATCGAAATAAAGGGTCTCACGACAACTCAGAACGGCTCAGCGCTGCTCGCCAATCGCTGTGGATGAAGGCATTTGTCGACCCCGAAGTACTACTTGGTCTGAATGTGATGTCAATCCTAAGAGCGTTGGTCGGCTTCTTTGTATTCTTGATAGCTTTTGGATTACGCAGGGAGCATGCCTCGATGTTCTGGTACGGGTATGTACTTGTAGCTTCAGGTGCCGGATCGTTGGTCGGTATATTGCTGGTGCCGCGACTCAGGAAACGAATCAGCGAGCAGTCTTTGCTCACTGCAGCCGTATGGCTGGTGATGATAGGTGCCGGGATTACTGCTTCTTTTGGGAGTGTCATAGCTCAGGGCATACTAGCGTTCACGCTTGGCTTGGGGTCATCAGGAGCTCAGCCTGCATTTGATGCCATTGTTCAAAGGCTGGTACCGGCAATTCAACAGGGGAGAGCGTTTGCAAGATTCCAGACAAGACTTCAGCTGAGCTGGGTACTCGGTAGCCTGATATCTGTTATGGTTGCCATCCCATTCGTCTCGGGAGATATTACTGTAGCTGCTGTGGCAGGTGTAACCGGACTTTTTTACTTGGCAGGTAGATACAGTAGCAGCCAACGAACGAACAGTGGTGGCTACAGTGAAAGGTAAGGATGGTCATCTCCCCCCCGGGAACCCACCAAGTACTAACCCACCAAGTACTAACCCACCAAGTACTAACCCAATACCATTTAAAACCACATTTCACTCCTGGAAAGATACCGCCGTTATAGGCCCAGCGCTAGCTGCGGCGACTGCTGGCATAGGGCAATTTGGTATCACTGCTGGCTTGGCTCTCGTTGCCAAAGGATTCGGAAAACCATACAACGGTCACTCTATTACCGCTGTTGCCGGCCTATCTGGAACCTCACTCGGTATAGGGCTTGCCATTATACGCCTTGCGTCACTTCTCGCATTGCCATTGGCATCTATGGCTGACAAGCGCGGACGACGACGAGTCATCCTGACATGCACTGCTATAGGTCTGATCATCACCGCACTGGCAGGTGCGTCACCATCTTATTGGTTCTTCGTAGTGATATTTGCTGCCGGCCGTCCATTGCTCAGTGCTACCACCTCTATCGCTCAGGTAATAGCCTCGGAAGAGACTTCCTCAAATGATCGCGCCAAGGCAATAGCTATGGTAGCCGCCGGATACGCCATGGGTGCCGGTGCTATAGCCATCTTCAATGATGTAGCATCAAAAGTAATCGGATTTAGATGGCTATTTTTTGCTGCGTTGGCGCCACTAATAGCATTGCCATTTATCGCCCGCATGATAAGAGAACCCGATAGGTTCATAAATGCAGCACCTCAAAAGATAATGCGTAATTCAGCCATAAGGGCACTTTCGTCACAGTATCGTGCAAGGTTACTCATAATCCTCATTCTTTCCTTCGCTGTCTCATGGCTGACAGGACCAGCTGATACATTTGTATTTCTCTATGCGGAATCTTTTTTGCACATGGCTGTTTCGAGCGTCACAACATTGATCCTCATTGCAGGAATAGTTGGCTTGGCTGGCCTGCTTGCAGGAAGGTGGCTAGCAGATCATATGGGGCGCCGGACTACCTCCATGATGGCGCTCATGGCAATGACCACTTTTGGAATACTCATCTATAGCGGCACCAAGTTGGGTATGATAACCGGTTACGAGATGGCAATATTCTCGGGCGGTATGTTCTCTGCTCCAGCAGGTACATTTATTCTCGAACAGTTTCCCACTCCTATACGTGCGGCTGTATCCGGGTGGCAGGTTGCGACCGGAGTCATAGGTGCCGCAGCAGGACTATTTGTTTTTGGTATAGTAGCCCACATCGGCCACAGATTTTCTGTCGCTGCTTACCTGCTCTTCCCTGGTGTGGCCGTTATGGCTATTCTCTTCCTATTTCTACAAGAAACAAAAGGAAAGGAACCGGAAGAACTATGGAAATAGAACAATCCAATCAAAATCCCGATTCACAATATTTTATCATGGCTTTGTCGACAGAGATCCCAGGGCTATATCGGTACGCTCACTCGATTACAGGCAGTAAGGAAGAGGCAGAGGACCTTGTTGGCGACACAATAGTCAGAGCAATAGAACGAGCGGAACAATATCGAAATGAAGCGTCGCTTAAGACATGGCTTCACAGCATTCTTTACCACTTAGCAATTGATCGCGCTCGTCACAATGCACATGAAATTAGCGTCAAGGATGTGGAAATTCTCTGGCGTGATGATTCCTACAGCGTAAACGCGGAGGCGGTTGCCGAACGTGCCGAATCAGCCGATGAACTTCGCGAAGCGCTCATCCACCTGCCACACCACTACCGTAACGCTGTCGTCCTCCACGATGGCGAGGGCTTCTCTGCAAATGAAGTAGCAGCCATCCTAGACATCTCATTACCTGCTGCCAAGCAACGCATCCGGCGAGGAAGAATGATGCTCGTGAGTGCTCTGGCACGGCAAGAAGAACGACGAGCAGCAAATGTCGGAGTTCCTCTCGGTTGCTGGGATGCCCGCGAACAGATATCTAGTTACATAGACGGTGAGCTAGATTCATCTGAACGCGCCATGCTAGAGGCTCATCTTGCCAAATGCGCTACTTGTCCACCTCTCTATCAGGCTCTTGCCGGTACCACTGTATCACTTGGTCGACTACACGATCCTAATACCGTTATCCCAGCTACCCTAGCCGATAGGATACGTCGCTATCTCTACAGTGACCAGGCCCATAGAACGATGAACCGTGGCAGGGAATAGATGATTCAGTGCATCGGTGAGACTAAGCTACAACATACTACCTGCGACGAAATGGTATATGAAATTACCAGTATATGAGACTACCATAGCTTATTGGAGGTACTGGACAGTGATTGTATCCTTTTTCTGATCCTATACGTCTATGAAATAGACAAAACAAGAACGATTAAGTTCAAAGGAGAAAAAGGAGAAAATACAATGAATAGAAATATGGGAAATACAGATAGAGCACTCAGGACTATCTTGGGAATAGGGGCGGTTGCAGGCAGTGGAGTACTTGGATTCGGCACAGGATGGGGGATCGTACTACTGGTAGTTGCAGCCGTTATGTTGCTTACATCGGCAATTGGATATTGCCCATTGTACAGCTTATTCGGTATTGACACGACCTGTTCAACTAGTGCCACAACCGACAAACACCATACATTTCACCTACACCGGACAGCATAATAGTAACAAGACCATATCTAATAATCTACATTAGGTAATATCGATTTATCTGCAATTTACTTCGTTCAAGTATGGGCACTATTTTGGAAACTCAGGCAGGAAGAATTAATACAATATCTTTTCCCGGTGGCATCTTTTGGACCATCGTCGAAAACATGACCGAGATGGGCTTTACATCGAGCGCATAATACCTCAGTTCTTATCATGCCGTGAGATCTATCTAGTCGTAAAACGATATTATTCATATTCACGGGTTCCGTAAAACTTGGCCACCCTGTCTGGCTGTCGAATTTAGCGTTGCTGCTGAACAATACCAGCCCACAATTCTTGCACTGAAAATTTCCTGGACGTTTTTCATATAACAGTTCACCTGAAAATGGAGCTTCGGTTCCTCCTTCAAACATGATATGTTTTTCCAAGTCCGTTAAATTGCTATCCATAATTCAATTATATGACATATAAACAAGGAATCCTGATTTCACGTTGTAATGAGTCTCGTCCACATTGTCCTCCGTACTCCATACTTATCAGCTACATTGAGTATCAAACATCAGTACTACAGATCTTACAGACATGACAGATCTACACTAGCTAGATAGTGTTTTCTTCGGTCGTACTGTACACGTGCTATACATTAAACATCAGGATTCACCAACTCTCGCCCTATTACAAAGCACTGGGTAATATGATGCCATTAATGTGGTGCCATTGATGAGATACTAAACTGGCATAGGAATAGATATGAATGAAAATGACACCATTGATGCAGGCAACAGTAAGGTTAATACAGGCAACAGTCAGGTTTGGCTAATCGACCTCGATGGAGTCGTATGGTTAGCGGGAGAACCGATAGAGGGAGTAGGACAAGCGATCGAAACAGTTCAAGACTCCGGAAGAAAGGTAGTGTTCGTTACCAACAACTCCGGTCCGACCAAAGATACCTTCATTGCCAGATTGCATAGAGCCGGTATAAAAGTTGGTCGAGAAAGTATATTAACTGCATCCGACGCGGCAGCTAGTCTACTCGAGCAGGGAGAGAATGTATACCTATGGGGAGAAGATGGCCTACTGGAGGCTGTCGAAACCAAGAAAGTTACCATCGTCGGTGATCCGCAGAAAGCTACTACCGTGATCATTGGCTGGAGCACTCACTTTGACTTCGATCAACTTGCCAGGGTATCCAGCGCTATCAGCAGTGGTGCAAGATATATCGGGACCAATGATGACCCGACGCACCCTACCCCTCATGGTTTGCTACCGGGTACCGGTGCCTTACTGGCTGCTGTATCAGCAGCCAGCCATACACAGCCAATAATGGCCGGAAAACCACATGATCCGATGGTACGAATGGTAAGAGACATGGCAATCGGAGAATTAGAGCTGGTCATAGGAGATAGGCCTTCTACTGATGGTCTCTTTGCGACAAAGCTTGGATTGCCGTTCGCCCTTGTTGGCTCAGATGCTACAGCTAAAGAAGGAGACAGGAAAGGGGTCAATCCGGAGTATCGCGCAGGTAGCTTACTGGATATAGTAGAACTCATACTTGGTGAAAACGGGAGAGCGAGTTCACAGCTTCAGCCTTGAAAAGGCACAACAGCGCGATTGCAGGCCTAATTCGTAAGGATAGGAAAGATAGGAGGGACATAATTACACTGACAAAACACGTCTCGCAAGCTACTGACTTTAGTCATAGAAAGGATGTCAACTCAGCAACATGGACATGGGAACAATTTGAAAAAGCATCACCATGGGTATACAATACATTCATGGCACGAATGGATGAATTTAGGCGGTATATAGAGGCGGCATCTTCGCTTGGAGAGATAACCCGCTCCAAAGCAGAGGCACTTGTAAAAGAGCTTGCAGCGTCTGGAGAGATAGAGCGAACACATACCAAAGAGTGGGTAAATACCCTGGTCAAAGAGAGCAAGAAACGTTCAGACTTTGTGGTCGACCAGATTCGCAAGGAGATCAATAGACAGATTTCCGATCTCAAGATTCAAACTACAGAAGAGGCCGTACGGCGTGTACTCAAGATAGTAACAGATGACAGCAAATTATCATCGCTCAGAGATATAGGTAAGCGTGCCATCAATGACGTAATGGGTGCCACTATAGCGGGTAGCTCAAGGATAGGTAGGGAGAAGGGAGAAACACAGGGAGGTAGCAATACCAATGAAACAAGAGAAGATTCATCTGCGCCCGTATCTAAGCCTCCGGCAAAAAAATCGACCACCAAAGCAAAGACTTCAGGCAGTGCTGTAGCAAATACTTCAGGAGCTACCAGATCGCCTGCTAAGACATCCACAAGATCGTCTACAAAGGCACCTACCAAATCATCTACCAAAGCATCAACAGCTAAGTCGGCTGCCCGCAATTCCAGATCTGCAACAACTACAAGGTCATCAAGTTCTACTACTAGAACTTCGCCAAAGCAGTAGGCTAGGAATCACGCACAGGCGTCTGGATCTAAGACTAGTTGAATTGAAGCTTGCTCGTTCAAGAGAGCAGGCGCACGACCTGATATATTCAAATAATGTACTTGTAAATGGTTCGGTGGCACTCAAGCCTTCTCGGCAAGTGGCTATATCTGACCATATACATATCACCAGTCCGGCCAACGAAGGTTTTGTCTCAAGAGGCGGAGTAAAATTGGAATTTGCTCTGAACAATTTTGGCATCGATCCGAATTCACTGAGGTGCCTTGATGCTGGTGCTTCAACGGGGGGGTTCACGCATTGCCTGCTGAACAAGGGGGCGAAGGAGGTGGTAGCCGTAGATGTCGGATATCGCCAACTCCATGAACAACTAGCCAAAGATAATCGTGTCTTTGTCATGGATCGTACAAACATAAGATATTTGGATGAATCCTTGCTCGGCAACCGTCCCTTCGATCTGGCAGTTTGCGATCTATCGTTTATATCGTTGCGTATCCTAGTACCTGTGTTCACAGGCAGTATGCTAAAATCAAACTCATGTCTGGTACTACTTGTCAAGCCTCAATTCGAAGCAGGACGAAAGATCGTATCACAGGGGAAGGGAATAGTAAGGGATCCGCTAGTGCATGAAAGTGTACTTATAGATGTATCGAACGCCTATATAGATGCTGGATGCAGCATAGAAGGAGTAGTTCCATCTCCTATTAAGGGCGCTAAAGGCAATATTGAATACTTTCTCCATCTGCACAACGGTACCGGCTCGAATGGCTGTTCTCGGTTTTCACAACATACACATACACATGCACGTATACAAGCACATGCGCCGGAGTACAAGCTAGAGCGTAGCCAAGCAGACAGCCAACAGTACAGCCTGGAACACGTTCAACAATACAACCCAGAGCACGCTATAGCAGATGCAGTCAGGGAGGCCTACGATAAATGGCTCGTGTAGCTTTTCTGGCACATAGCGGAATTGATAAAGCGACAACTATTGCTCACAGAGGTGGAGACTGGCTATCTGATCACGGTCACACAGCGTTTACGATAATGGATACATCAGAGATAGATTCATATGTCGGGAGTATGGACCTGCTGGTAGGTCTAGGAGGCGACGGAACTATGCTGCGGGCTATGGAAATAGCCTATGCTCTGGGGGTACCCGTAATGGGAGTAAATTTGGGTCGGCTTGGTTACCTTACCGAGGTGGACCCTTCCGGCCTTGAAACAGCACTAGAACGATTCCTTGATGGACGTTACGATATTGAAGAGAGAATGGTACTCGAGGTAAATACAGAAGATAAGCAATATATGGCCATGAACGAAGCCGTACTGGAAAAAATCCAGCCTGGCCATACTGTCCTCGTGTCGGCTTACATTGCAGAAAAACATTTTTTGACTTATGCAGCTGACGGTATAGTTATCTGCAGTGCTACGGGATCTACCGCGTATAATCTTTCACTTCGCGGTCCAATACTCTCTCCTCGACTCAGAGCCATGGTAATGACACCAATATCGCCTCATATGCTTTTTGATAGGTCACTGGTGCTCGAGCCTGACGAAGATGTCACGCTCAAAATTGAAGGCACCAGACCGGCAACTTTCCTTATAGACGGTAAAGAGATAAGCAGTATAGAGCCTGGTGGGGAAGTGCGATGCAGAGGATCTTCGCAACCGGTTAGGGTCGTCAAAATGGACGGGACAGACCTTAGAAGTGTGTTGAAAGATAAATTCGGGTTGATGGATAGATGATTGGAAGATGCTGATTGAGCTGAACGTCCAGAACCTTGGAGTACTCGACGATGTATCTATTCAATTTCAAGGTGGCATGACAGTAATCACCGGAGAGACCGGAGCCGGTAAGACCTTGATAGTGGAATCGCTTGGCCTACTATGCGGAGGAAGAGCTGACTCATCCCTGGTAAGAAGTGGAGCTTCAGAAGCGATTATAGAAGGAAGATTTGTTACCGAAAAAGAGGATGAGGTGATCGTGTCCAGACAGATTTCTTCAAACGGCAGATCACGAGCGTGGGTCAATGGGCGTATGCATACCGCCTCCGGACTAATCGATATAACGGAAGGTCTAGTAGATATCTACAGCCAGCACACCCATCATTCATTACTGAGCCATACAACCCAAAGAGATATGTTGGACATGTATGGGAGAGTGAATCTGGTCGAATTGACTGCCGCTCGCCAGGAGCTACGTAATATAGAAAAGCAACTGGAAGATATCGAGGGTGGGAGCATGACTGTAGAACGCGAAATAGAACTCAACAAAAGCCAACTTGACGAATTGAATCGTGCATCCCTGAATGATCCTGACGAGTACGATACTCTTGGTATCGAGGAACAACGCCTTTCTGATGTAGAGAACATACATGACAAGCTGTTTGAACTTGCCGCTTTCTTGGAGGGAAGTCCAAACGTCGATGATGATAGCATCCAAGGAGGTGCAATCACTATGATCGGATACGCTCTTTCTGTACTCAAAGGCACCTCATCCTTCGGCGACATCTTCAATGAAATAGAGAGAAGACTAAAAGTACTACACGCTGAAGCGCAGGACATAATGGCTACTATAAACGATGAGTTGCAATCACTTGTGTTTGACCCGTCTCGTCTCGATGAGATAAGGATCCGACGTCTGGCGCTTAGAGAGCTCATAAAGAGATACTCAGATGACGGAAGCCTTGGGTCTGTAATAGCCAAGAGAGATTCATTGCAAACATCCCTTGACACTCTGGCAGATCGTTCAAAACGGATAGATGCCTTGAAGGTAGCAAAGAGTCGCATACAAGAACGTATAAGGCAGTGCGAGGAAAAAGTTCGTGAACAGAGGGTAGAGAGTGCAGTACGTCTGGCTCAGGCGGTAGAGCAAGAATTGTCCAGCCTCGCTATGGAAAAGGCAGTATTCTCGGTAAAAGTAGGTGAGTCCGGTGCCGGGGAACCAATTGAGTTCGGGTTGGGAGCCAATCCCGGGGAACCTATACTGCCAGTTGCAAAGGTAGCTTCCGGAGGTGAACTGGCACGAACTATGCTTGCAATCAGACTTGCCTTTGCACGTAACATCGAATACTGGCCAACATCCATCAACACTATACCGACTTCAATGGTATTTGACGAAGTAGACGCGGGTATAGGTGGGGAAGCTGCCCTGTCTGTAGGTAACGCAATCTACGAACTGTCAAAAAATAGACAAGTGCTTGTAGTGACGCACCTCCCACAAGTAGCAGCATTTGCCGACAATCACATCCAAGTAACGAAGAACGTATCGGACACGAGAACATCATCATCCTTTAATACCATTACCGGACAGGAGCGCGTAGAAGAGATTGCAAGAATGCTCTCCGGTCAGCCGGACTTGAAGATAGCCCGTGATCATGCCAGAGAGCTCCTGGATAGAGTAGGTAAATAAAATGTCCACCACATACCCCGCCGAATCGACTAAGTTCAATAGCATGGTAGATGAGCACAGACCCCATTCCCATCATACAAAATTCATATTCTTCACAGGAGGAGTGTCATCGTCGCTTGGAAAAGGGTTGACTGCGTCATCGCTTGGCAGGCTCTTGAAGAGCAGGGGAATGAAGGTTACCATGATCAAGCTGGACCCCTACATAAATGTAGATCCTGGTACGATGAACCCCTTTGAGCATGGGGAGGTATTCGTTACAGAAGATGGTGGTGAGACCGACCTTGATCTAGGTCATTACGAAAGATTCATCGATGAGAACCTGCACAGGGATTCAAACGCTACCACTGGATCAATATACCTCTCTATTATTGCTGCAGAGAGAAGAGGAGATTATCTTGGACGAACCGTTCAGGTCATACCTCACGTCACTGACGAGATAAAATCACGAATAATGAGCGTAGCCACCGAAGATACTGACGTGGTCATAGTGGAGGTAGGTGGCACTGTAGGTGACATAGAGATCGTACCTTTTTTGGAGGCTCTCAGGCAGATGCGCAGTGACGTAGGACGAGACAACGTATGCTATGTTCATCTAACACTGGTTCCATACCTCGCTCCCTCAGGTGAACAAAAGACCAAGCCCACTCAGCACTCCGTAACAGAACTACGCAGTCGTGGTATACAGCCTGATATAATAGTCTGCCGTTCCGACCAGCCTATATCATCAAACCTCAAAAGAAAGATATCGCTCTTGTGTGACGTGCCTATTGACGCAGTTATATCAGCTGTAGACGCACCCAGTATATACCTTATACCGCTTGTTCTGCACGACGAAGGAATGGACGCCGTAGTCATGAAGATACTCCACATTGATCCAGTCGATCATCCTATTGATCTCGCTGGCTGGACGCGTGTCGCCTCAATGGCAACGGACACAAGCAGATCAGTAAGTATAGGAATTGTTGGTAAATACGTAAACCTTCCTGATGCATACCTGTCAGTCGTCGAAGCTGTCCGGCATGGTGGTTTTGCTCTCGATACACGTGTAGACATATCATGGATCCAAGCCGAAGATATTCCACAGTTGATAGAGGATGGTACCATATCGCAACTCGATGGCATTATCATACCTGGTGGATTTGGCGAGCGTGGTGTAGAAGGAAAGATATCGGCAGTGACATATGCCAGGTTGCACAATATCCCTATTTTGGGCATATGTTTGGGATTGCAGGTAATGGTCATTGATGTCGCTCGCAATATCGTTGGTCTGGAAAACGCCAATTCACGTGAGATGGATCCTTATACGCCATATCCAGTTATAGATTTGATGGATGAGCAGCGCAATGTAGTAGACAAAGGTGGTACTATGCGCTTGGGATCTTACGTAGCCCAGTTGAAGCCAGGCAGCCTGGCGGCAAAGGTATACGGTACAGAGGTTGTGTCAGAACGTCACCGACATCGCTACGAGGTAAACCCAAAATATCGTACGAAGTTAGAAGATGCTGGTCTCTCGTGTAGTGCCATTTCGCCTGATGGAAGGTTGGTGGAGATGGTAGAGCTACCAACTCATCCATACTTCATTGGTACGCAAGCTCACCCAGAATTCAAGAGTAGGCCGGATCGTCCTCATCCCTTGTTCAAGGGACTGGTAGAGGCTGCACTTGCCAGGGCAGAGAGCAGACAGCCCAGAATCGTAGATGTCGAGGATGCCTGGAATCCATTATCTCCCCTCGATGGTGAGAAGGTAGAAGAACTCTCTGAAAGTACTCTGTGAGGCTAAGCTTTGAATTCTTCTCATGTCATGGCTCAAGTCTGGCACGACTGAAGTCGGAGACTGTCATATGGTGGATATGGTAAGGTCGTAGAATTGCATTGGATATCCTATTGGAAGAAACATGAACGCGTCATTTATCAAGCAAGCTGAGAACATCGAATACTCTGGCAAACGGATTGACGTGGTGCGCACCAGTATCATTGCACCAGATGGTACCAGCTATACCCGTGAGATAGTAAAACACCCCGGAGCTGTAGTCATAGTGCCAGTGGATTCAGAGGGCAATGTCCATTTGCTGAGGCAGTACCGCGCACCACTTGATGCCGAACTGATTGAGATCCCGGCAGGCACGATGGACGTAGCCGGAGAGGCACCAGAAGATACCGCTGCCAGAGAACTAAAAGAGGAACTGGGCTTGATAGGCAGCAAATTTGACTTGTTGGCTACCGTATATAATTCTCCTGGTTTCTGCACGGAAAAGACATATATATACCTTGCCACTGGCCTGATCCAGGATGAGACTGCCAGAGAAGGTCCTGAAGAGAAATATATGTCTGTATTCGAGATTCCTCTTGATGAAGCCATTCGACTCTGTATCGAAGGTGAGATTCATGATGCACAGACTATTATCGGTCTTATGCTGGCAGCCCGAAAAATTACTGAGAATACTTGAATGTAAGCACTGCCCTGAAGGAAAACTCAATCGCAACCATATGCCCTACCGTGCCCCATTGTCCAATACCAGCGAAGAATATCTGAATTGGCTGGTCGTGGAACGTGGTAGATCTCGCAATACCGTGAAGGCATACGGACAGGATCTAAAAAAGTTTGAATCCTATATTGACTCCTGCAACCTCTCGATACAGGATGTCGACAGCAATACTATAGATGCTTTCTCGCATTCCCTTTACGAGCAAGGCTATGCTTCCAGCTCCCATGCGCGTATACTGTCATGTGTAAAAGGACTATATAGCTTCATGCTGGATGAAGGTACTGTAGATACTCATCCGGCTGAACATATAAAGCCACCTCACCAGGAGGCACGTCTACCAAAGGCCCTGTCGCTCAGAGAAGTGGAGTTGCTGCTTTCCAATAGTGGGGAAGCGGATTCCCCGGTTTCAAGGCGGGATCAGGCAATTTTGGAGTTACTGTATGCAACCGGGATGAGGGTATCAGAACTCGTCTCTCTATCACTTGGAGATGTTAATACAACTAAGTCAGGGATTGGAACGGCTAAAGTAACGGGCAAAGGATCCAAGCAACGGATAGTACCAGTTGGAGAAGTCGCCCTCAATGCACTGAACTCATGGCTCAGTCCTCACGGGAGAGATCGTCTGATACCGGCGCGCTGGAAGAGGGCAACTGACTCAGATGCAGTATTTTTGAATGTACGGAGCGGTCGTATTACTCGACAAGGTGTTTGGCTGGTGATAAAAAAGAGAGCGGACGCAGTAGGATTGGAATCAAGGGTATATCCTCATGTATTACGCCATTCCTGTGCAACCCATATGCTCGAGGGAGGTGCCGACATACGAGCAGTCCAAGAAATACTGGGACACTCTTCAATATCCACTACCCAGATATACACCAAAGTATCTGTAGAACACCTGCGGTCGACATACCTGTCCGCACATCCTCGAGCCGCCATCCACCATGGTACTGGCCTGTCCCGCAAATAACCATTGGTTCTCGCCAGTCAGATGATACCTCTGACGGTGTTCTTGTCTCAGAGGTAACTCCAGAGCCTGCCTTCCGCTGGTACGATACCTGCTCACCAAAATGAACGACCCCCTGATCCAACCTACCTATCCGATGAGCCTCTTACAGGGCAGACCTTGGACAACCACTGGTGTCCTTCCCAAGACACCATAGGAAAGAGATGACGCACTACTGATGACATTCAGTGCAATAAAGGCTATAATGGCCCTATGGGTAAAAATGTTACTACCGATGCTCCGGCGATAGATTATAGAGCATTGCTGGAAAAAGAAAAGTCAGATTTGCTTACCAAGCTGAGTGAGCTTGGTTATGGTGAAGTACGTGGCTTGGAATATGACGCGAATTTTGCCGACTCCAGCCAAGTCACCGCAGAACGTGGGGAGGTAGAGGCACTTGCAGGCCAATTAAAAGAAGCATTACAGCAGGTAAGCGATGCACTTGCCAAGCTGGATAACGGTACATACGGTATCTGCGAGTCCTGTGGCAATCCTATTGAAGAAGCTCGGCTGGAAGCAAAACCAACTGCCAGGCAATGCATAGCATGTGCCTCCAGAAAATAGCGTACCTGTGGGGCCAGGCGACGTCTATCGTCAATCTCCAATAACCAATAATCACGATAGAAATGTAGCATTAGTTGTCGCCATAGCGATAATAGTCCTTGCTGTATTGGTAAAGCTCCATAAGGTACAGAGAACGTCAATCCTGTTCTTTGTAGTATTGATCCCGTCTATCATCATCCATGAAATAACCCATGGCGCCGTTGCACTGGCATTTGGTGACGATACAGCCAAAAAAGCTGGTAGATTGACCTTGAACCCGCTACCTCATATAGACATACTGGGCACTATTATAATACCTGCTATCCTTATAATCACTGCTGGCGTAGCTTTTGGCTGGGCCAAGCCCGTTCCTGTAACAGTCGACAAGTTGAAAAATCCTCGTAATGATTCTGTCGTAGTATCCATAGCGGGACCTCTGGTAAATATAGTGTTGGCTGTAGCCTGTGGCCTTGCGTTTTCTATATTCACGCCAATAGCCTATAAGGATACCCTTTTGTATACCGGGAATCTGTCGGTACTGCCAGTAGGCTACCAGCTTCTGTTCTTGGCCGGCTCTGCCAACGTGCTTCTGGCTGTATTCAATATCCTGCCAATACCTCCACTCGATGGCTCAGCCATACTGGAGAGGTTCATACCTGACAGGCTACTACCGTCATACTACCGCATACGTCCATTTATGCTTATACTTCCGCTTGCAGTGGTCATACTGTTACCGGGTGTCCTGGTCAGCATATTTAACCCAGCTCTTTCAGTATGGCAAAAAATACTGGGCATATAAGGAAGTGATCTGCCCCACGAGCAATCATGGATCTTCACTGTTCAGACGATACATTCTCTGGTATCATAATGTTCTAAGCTCATATCTGAGCCGACACCAGACATGGGTCTCCACAGTTCAGGCGACATATTCTCCAGTTGTTTTACGTCCTTCCTTGCCTGGGAACAGATCATACCATTCGAAGGGCAGATATTCATATACTCTGATAAACTTTTAAATACATGAACATACAGGTTAGCAAGTTAGATGTCTACTCCAATGAAATTTATCCAACTATAGATTCGCTTCGCTGGAATATAGATCAGGATACCGTAAAAAATCTATGTGGCTTGGCAGCTACGCCCGAGGGCGATGGATGCTGGATAGTAGATAGAGAAGGAGAAGTATATACTACTGGCAATGCATCATTTCTGGGCTCCCTCAAGTCGCATGACATAGCTTGCGGGACACCGATAGTGGGTATAGTGTCTACCAGTATCGCCAACGGATACTGGCTCTACTCTGCTGCCGGAGATATCTACGCCTTTGGAGACCTGCCATCTTATGGCACACTTCCAGAAACAGGGTTGAGCGTGGGTATACCGATAGTTGCCATGGCTGCCTACAGTGATGCCAGTGGTTACTGCCTCCTGAATCAGGTTGGTGATGTATTCACCTTTGGAGATATAAAAAATGTCGGCTGTATCCGCGAGGAGGGAATTATGCTTCGTGACCCTGTCACTGGGATTATGCTCGGCGATCCCGATACGGTTGGCTATCTGATAATAGACAGCAGGGGAGAGGTATACACCTTTGGAGATGTCTGGTTTCGCGGCTCAATGCCTGCAGAGAAAGCCTACCGAGATGCACCCGCAATAGATGTCTTGCCATCCAGGTCTACAGCACAGGAAGGCTACAGGATAGTAGTTGCCGATGGGTCAATATACTCTTTCAACGCACCTTTTTATGGTGCTCCTATAAATACTATGCTGGGAACGAGCATAGTAGGAGCTACTGGAGATCCAGTGAACATGGATGGGTATTACCTGTTAAGCGACATAGGTGAGATATTCTATTACGATATAAATTCATTATATCGCTGAATGTCGACCAAATAAACAACTACCAATGAAGCAACGTCGCTGCACCGGCAATGACAATGGCTGTCGCAGCTGAGAATGTCGATACAATAAGAAATTACCCATGGAGCAACCCTATTGATTCTCTGGCTCTGGCTAGAGTAGCTGAAGCTATCTCACGTGCTCGTTCGTCTCCTTTGTTTATGACATCCATCACATAAGCAGTATCAGAGGATAATTCCCTGAAGCGCCTTGCAATAGGATTTATCGTATCAACGATTGCCTCCGCAACGTCCTGTTTCAGCTGGCTGTACGAGTCATAGCGTAATGCCAGTACATCTGATCTCTCAGCTGTTATGGCTGACAGAATCTCCAGTAAATTGGACACGCCGGGTTTCCTCTCGGGGTCATAATGGACAGTATTCTCTGAGTCGGTTACAGACTTTTTCAGTTTGTTCGCCACCTCCTCCGGGCTATCCAATAAGAATATAGTGCCCAAGCGTGAGTCTGAAGACTTTGACATCTTATTTTCTGGATGTTGCAGGTCCATTACACGTGCGCCTACCGGTGGTATGAGTGCCTCAGGGACAGTAAATGTCTCTCCAAATCGGGTATTGAAGCGCGAGGCTATACGCCTTGCCAACTCCAGATGCTGCCTCTGGTCATCACCTATAGGTACCTTGTCTGCGTTGTAGAGTAGTATATCTGCTGCCATGAGTACAGGATAGGTGAATAACCCGACGGTGACCGACTCTTGGCCTGCTCCCTTGTCCTTGAATTGAGTCATCCTGTTCAGCTCACCAAATGTTGCTACACACTCGAGTAACCACTCCAAGCTGGTGTGTTGATCTACATGACTCTGTACGAATATGGCACAATGCTCGGGGTCGAGCCCTACGGCAAGTAACATACATACAGCATCTAATGTACGTTTGGCTAAGTTGTCGCGATCAAACTCTACAGTTAATGAGTGTAGATCTACAACACAGTAAAAAGATTCAGTATCATACTGATTATCAACCCATAGTTTTAATGCTCCTAGATAGTTGCCGAGGTGTATGTCTCCAGTAGGTTGGATACCCGACAGTACTCTGATGGCGTTTGCAGTTGTCATAATGAGATATCTTAGCCTTTCCACGGTGGATAATTATCGTTATTTCCACCACCTATCGCTCCATACAATGTAATCTGTATACTGTTATGACCATGATTGCCGAAGTGCAAGAACATAAAGATGAAGATCCACTAGACATATTGGAACGACTGGTAAAGGACCACCCCTCTGATATATACGATATTCCGTTAAGTGATATTATAAACGCTTTCTTGGTAGAGCTTAAATCAATTGCAGATTCTACTGTTCTGAACAATCTGGACAGATTCTCGGAATTCGTGCTTTTGGCATCTACTCTTCTTGAGTGGAAATCCAAATGCCTGCTGAATCAAGACAGCGACACCGATGTCGATGAAGAGCTGTATGCCTTGGAGCAGAGAGATGCCCTCATAGGTAGATTCATGGAACTGCAGGTATATGCAAAGATAGCATTGACACTATCTTTTATGATGGAGAAAGCTGCTCTTTCCGTTCCCAGAACGGCCGGTCTTGAAGAGAAGTTCGCCAACATCGCACCCGATCTTCTTGCCGGTATAGATAAATTTGCACTACGCGATGCGTTCAAGAAGGTAATCAATCGTACTATGCCTGAAGACGTACAGATTAATCACGTCACCGTAGACAAAGTAAGCGTCTCGGAGACCATCATCACCCTCGAAAGGCGCCTAAGCAACCTTCGTAGGGCAACATTCAGGGAATTGACCAAGTATCTATCCGACAGGATTGATATTATCGTCCATTTCCTGGCCCTACTGGAGTTACACAAACGCGGAACAGTCTCACTGAACCAGGCCGAGACCTTCGGTGATCTAGAAGTAGAGTGGATTTCAAATTATTAGTATGTACCCAATGAACGAGTACAATGGGAATGAAGCTGATGACAATGATACCAGTAATCAAAGTGCGTCATCTGCCAGTGTACCTGCTACATATACCGAGACTGAACGCGCAATAGAAGCAATATTGATATCAGCCATCGAACCGGTCAGACCAGGGTTACTTGCAGAGTTATTGGAAATTCCATTGACCGATATAGAACAAGTCTGCAACACGCTGTCAGAACGTTACGAAAGAGAACGACGAGGCTTTGTCCTGGCCAGAGTTGCTGGTGGATATAGATTGCAGACCCATCCTGATCTTGCTACGTATATGGAACGCTTTGCCATGGAACATATGTCACCCAGACTCTCGTCTGCCGCATTGGAAACCCTGGCTATTATAGCCTACAAACAACCAATCTCAAAAACTCAGATAGCGGCGGTGCGAGGAGTAAATGTAGATGGTGTAATTAAATTACTCTCACAACGTGGGTACATAGAAATTGGTGGATACGCAGAAGGCCCTGGACGACCTGCACTCTATGTCACCACTTCACAGTTCCTTGAAAGCTTGGGTATGGACAATCTTGACGAATTGCCACCTATTGACAACTTAATTGTTTCCGATGAATCAGAGTTGTCAGCGATAGAGGATCGCTTCAAGGATACTGATCCATCTGAATAAAAATTTATAAAGATTGCTGAAGATGAACTATCCCAAGTTCAAAGTCGTCGTACATAATAGCTGATTGATACATACAGCCGATAAACAATCAATACATGTACAGTAGTACTCATGGATGAAAAACTGCAGAAGGTATTGGCTGCTGCTGGCATTGCGAGTCGTAGAAAGTGTGAAGAATACATTATTGCAGGCAGAGTCAGTGTAAATGGCAATATAGCAACTACTGGAAGTAGGGTGAACGCCCAGTCAGATATAATCTGTATAGATGGTCAAAGGATTCCTGTAGACCCAAGCCTGACATATTACCTGTTGAATAAGGAAAGGGGGATCATATCGTCTGCAAGTGACCCCTATGGCAGACCTACGGTGGTAAGCTGTGTGCCAAGCAATATCCGCTTGTTTCCAGTGGGAAGACTCGATGTCGACAGTGAAGGGTTGATACTGCTGACCAATGATGGCTTCCTTACGCACAGACTCACTCATCCATCCTACGGCATAGAAAAAGAGTACCTGGTACAGGTAGAAGGAACCCTGTCCAGGACTGATTCGACGAAGCTGAAAAATGGCATCGAACTGGAAGATGGCACCGCCTACGCCATACATGTAAGGATATTCTCGCCCAATTCCATGACTATTACGGTTACAGAGGGTAGAAACCGGCTCGTACGAAGGATGTGCGAGGCAATTGGTCATCCGGTTACACGATTGATCCGTATAAGAATAGGTCCACTTGCCGATAGATCTCTGTCGCCTGGACATAGCAGATTATTGACTGGCAAAGAAATTCTGGCGCTCTACGACGCTGTAGCCAAAAAGTCAGGGAGTACTACTTCTAGACATAGTTATGTAGAATAGATCGACTAGATTATCCAACTTGTATTAGTTGTACTAGCATGGCTAGTAGTCTGTATTGTCAATAGCGTGATGTCGTCTGGCAAATCAGAAACATCACCTGCCTGGCGGAAACCCATGATTATTCGTGGAACAGACTACCAGGCAACAGATTGAAATAGGATTGGGATAGGATGGAGAGATAGAAATTGTTTGCTGAACAGAAAGTAAGGGCAATCAGGGGAGCTACGACGGTAGAAAAAGATACCAAAGAACAGGTTACTAAACGTACCCAGGAGTTGGTAGCCAAAATCTTGGAAGCAAATGATATAGCTACCGACAATATAATAAGTGTCATATTTACCGCAACTGATGACATAAAATCCATGTTCCCAGCTACCGCAGGTCGTGCAATGGGTCTTGAAGGAGTCCCTCTCCTGTGCGCCAGAGAGCTGGATATCCAGGGTTCGCTAGCGTTGTGTATCCGGGTACTCATGCATGTATATACGACCAAGAGACCGGATGAAATCAAACATGTCTACCTAGAGGACGCTATCGTGTTGCGAGGAGACTTGTAGAGTTATAGAGATGAAAGCACTGAAAACATATGATGGCACGATGGAGGTTACATCAGGCACCTCTATACATGGAAATTTGTCTGTTCCGGGAGACAAGTCAATATCACACAGAGCAATAATGGTAGCATCACTTGCTCCAGGTAAGTCACTTTTACGTGGACTTCCGGATGGCGACGATGTTGCCCGCACTGTGCACAGCGTAGAGAAAATTGGGGTAGGGGTAAATCAAGATCTGACCCAACCCAAGAATAATCTGCCCCAGAACAAGAATATAGTGATAGAAGGTGGCCGAGATAGAATGCACCCTCCATCATCACCTCTAGACATGGGTAACTCAGGGACGGGTATGAGACTAATGGTCGGTCTACTCTCCGGATTCCCGTGGACAGTTGAATTTATTGGAGATCAGTCACTGTCCAAGCGCCCTATGGATCGTATAGCTATCCCGTTGGGAAAAATGGGCGCAGTAGTAACCGGCCATGGTGAAGTAGGGAATAAATGCCATCCACCGCTTGTAGTAGTTGGAGGTCATCTGCATGGTATCGACTATGCGCCTCCAGAGCCAAGCGCTCAGGTGAAAGCGGCTATTCTTTTTGCGGGACTCTCTGCCGAGGGTACCACTACCGTAAGAGAACATGTACCGACCAGGAAACATACTGAAGAAATCTTCAAGATCGCTGGCATCCCTGTACACATAGATGGCAATTCTTCCCTAGAAACACCAGATAATATCTATACGGTAAGTGTAAATGCAGCGGAACCGTCTCCATTTATCATTGACATTCCAGGTGATCCATCTCAGGCAGCATTTTTCATCGTTGCAGCATTGATTGTACCAGGAAGCGAGATATATGTGGGTCCTATCTATCTCGGACAGGACAGAACAGGATTTATAGAGGCACTGAAACGCATGGGAGCAGACCTTACTATAAATACAACTGGAGATGAAGTCATTCCATTGGGGTATATAAAAGCAAGCTACAGTAGGCTGAATGCAATTAAAATTTCATCCGAGGAAATAGCCTCTCTCATAGATGAAGTGCCGATACTGGCAGTAGCAGCTGCAGTTGCAGAGGGAGTATCGGTATTCGAAGGATTAAATGAACTCAGGATAAAGGAATCGAACAGGCTGGAAGGTACAGCTAAGCTAGTGAACTCCTTTGGAGGCAATGCCCATGTGGAAGGCGATAATCTGATTATTAATGGTACAAAGAACCTAAGGGGAGGAGAGGTAGACGCGCATGGCGATCACAGGGTTGCCATGGCAGCTACAGTTGCAGGGTTAACTGCTATTCCTGGAGATCACAGTATTATTACTGGGTATAAGTCTATTGATTCCAGTTACCCAGGATTCATAAATGATCTTTCCAGCGTGCTCGAGGACTGATTTCAGTAAGTTATTGGAAACGACATATCGGTATTGCAGCTACATTATGTATATTAAGACCGATTCTAGCGATTCTAGCCGACTTGGAGAATAGATTGGGACCAATTATTGCAATAGATGGTACAGCAGGGTCAGGAAAATCGACGCTCGCGAAATCATTGGGAAAGATACTTGGACTCCATGTACTGGATACGGGGGCTATGTACAGAGCTGCTGCTCTGAAAGTACTTTCTGTAATGGGTGAAGAACGGCCAGAAACCCTGACCAAAGTACCTGACGATGAGTCTTGGAGTCTGCAGGTGGCTGAAATCGTAAAAGAATCTGTCATAGTCATAGAAGATAGAGTTAGCCTTGATGGACAAGACGTAACAAAGGAGATAAGGACCGATCGGGTAGACAGGTTCGTCTCTTTTGTAGCAAGTATACCGGCAGTTAGAGAAGACCTTGTCTCCAGACAGCGCCAGTGGATAGCCATACACAACGGGGGAGTGGTAGAGGGAAGGGATATTGGAACCGTAGTATGTCCCAATGCAGATTTGAAAGTATATCTGACAGCATCTATTGAGGCAAGAGCAGAGAGGCGAGCAGCAGAAAGAGCTACTGGCGAAAGAGCCGAACTAGAAAGTATGATAGATAGGCGTGATGCATTGGATATGAATAGATCTACAGGAGCGTTGCCCTCCTTAGAGCTTGTTGCTTCAGCCGAATCGAATGGAAGAGATGACATAATAGTCATAGATTCCACTGAGTACAACGCATCTGATGTACTGAGCAGAGTGCTTACTCGCTTGGAGACGATAGGAATCCATCCACCCTCCAGACAGATGAGGTATAGTACAGATGAGATATAACGCTACACCATACGAACTGGATGCAATTGGAGCGTCGGTGCCATGGTGGGTTTACGCGGCGGCGCGCTGGCTGGCGCACCAAATAAATAAATATATGTGGCATGTAGAGGTTCACGGTAGATTTAATATCCCGACCACAGGACCGGTGATTATAGCTCCTGTGCATAGGAGTTTTATAGACTTTTTCATAGCCTCAGAGGTAACCAATCGACCCATAGCATTTATGGCCAAAGATGAATTATGGAGATACAAGCTACCCGCCAAATTTCTTGAAGCATTTGGAGCTTTTCCAGTCAACCGTTCAGGAGTGGACCGTAAGGCACTAGAGAGAGCTGAATCAATCCTAAAATCCGGAGGAACATTGATCCTCTTCCCTGAAGGCACTCGTCGTAGCGGAAATACGGTAGGTAAATTGCATGAAGGTGCGGCATTTCTGGCTGCTAGAACCGGAGCAGTGATAATTCCTGTCGGGTTATCGGAGACCGAGCAGATAATGCCCAAAGGGTCCAAGATCCCTAAGAGAATGCCGGTCAAAATCGCCATCGGCAAGCCTGTACGTGCACCCGACACGTCGTCATCAAAGCGTGTCCGTAAAAGTGAATTGGATAAGATTACCGCCGATGTCGAAGAATCCATGCAAGGCGCTTTCAACACCGTAAACGACATAAGCAACTAAGAGACGGTTCTACGACTCAGCAGCTATGGATCAGCAGTTGCAGCTCAGCGGTTGCGTAGTTCCCTGATCCAGGTATACATAGTGACCTTTGCATAGTTCCATCCAAACCACACATTGTGCCCCTTCTTCGTCGTGCCAGATGCACGTGGATACCATGTTACTGGTCTGTCCTGTATCTTCCACCCATGCATAGCTGCTGCTATAACTACCTCTGCTGTCTGGTACTGTGGCTGTTCCAGGGTAATATCTTTAAGCAAATCCGCCCTGATCGCCCTATAGCCATTGGATGTATCAGTCAACTTAGTATGCGCCATCATGCTGATCAACTTGCCAAAAAATACAACACCCGCTTTCCTCATCTTGTCGACGGTGTTGTCCGTCCCAAGTCTACGGCTCCCTATTACCAGGTCAGCCTCACCTGAGACAACAGGCTCCAATAGTATATCCATCTCTTTAGGATCATTTTGCCCATCTGCATCCAGAGTAACTACATACTTTGCACCGTATTGCGTAACCAGACGGTAGCCTACCTTGAGTGCAATACCATGACCGAGGTTGACCGGAAATACACAGCAATACATATCCTTTCCGTGCCTAGGGTGCTTCTTGACTATGTCCTCTGTAGCATCGTCTCCGCCATCAACCACGACCAACGTGGTAACCGGGAATCCACACGATCTCTGTGGAATATCGTCGATAACCTTTCCTATATTGCCCTCTTCTTCATATGCTGCGATAAGAGCAACAACTGGGCTAAAAGATGGTTCAGGATAGCGATCATGAAAATCAGCTACAGCTAGATTCTGCACCAGTTCTGTCGGAGTAGATGGTTTACCTATTGCTTTGAAATCGCTATTGCCGTTCTTCATTGTAACAACGTTAGCCTACCCCACACCTTAGAACAAAGCATGGCAAACAAAATCTTAAGTTTCGATTGCGTATCGGAAGACGTATCGGAAGAGTTGCTACCGTTGATTTCCTCTCCACGACTAAAGACAAGTATTCAGATTCCAGATCGACAGATTTACACAGTGCAGATAGGTCAGACATGTACCAGGTTGCTCACTTGCTAAGAGAGTTCTTCGAGCATCTGGGCGGCACTGGTGGTCCTGTCGCTTACCTTGTCTTTTAGCAAGGTTCTCAATTCAGGAGGCGGTGGAAAGTATTCATCTTCCTCGGTAACTACCAATTGCTCCACTCCATTGACAGGTGATAGAGCAGAGATCACCTCTTGGACAAGATACTCAGGAGCCGATGCTCCGGCGGTAATCCCAATAATGCCTTCGAGGTCATTGGGTAGCTCTCCTGCATGATTAATTCTAAGTACCCGATGCAATCGACCGGAGCCGCTTTTATCTTTGGTAGAAGATAGTGAGGTAGAAGATAGTGAGGTAGAAGATAGTGAGCCATCCTCAGGAGATACAGCTGCCTGAGCCTGTGCTACCTTAACGAGAGCCTGAGTATTGGAAGAGTTTGCAGAGCCGATAACTATTACAGAATCGCAGCTACGTACTAATTGTTTTAACGCAGACTGCCTGTTGGTGGTGGCAAAACAGAGATCAGACCGATCAGGCAACCAGACATTGGGGAATTTGTCTACTACATAGTCCATTATGTCTTTCCAATCATCCTGGCTCAAGGTAGTCTGTGCTAAAAGAGCGACTGGGGTACTTATACCTATCTTTTTTGCTACCTCATCTACATCTGCAACCGTAGTAACCAGATGTACCGCATCCGGTGCTACCGCCATAGTACCGACCGCCTCTTCATGGCCGGTGTGTCCGACATAAATAATTTGATATCCCTTGGATGAGCGCACCTTCACTTCATGATGTACCTTAGTGACAAGTGGACAAACCGCATCTACTACGAATCTGTTCTTTTCTCTGGCTTGTCTTACTATCTCTGGGGCTGCACCATGAGCGGAGAGCACAAGAGGTACATTGGGAGGTACCTGCGCTATGTCTTCGACAAACACCACACCAAGAGATTCAAAACGTTCCACTACTTGCCTATTATGGACTATCTCATGATAACAGTAGATTGGTGGATCGAATGATCTTACCATCCATGCCAGCGCTTTTATTGCCTTTTCCACCCCTGCACAAAAGCCGCGCGGAGATGCAACAATTACCTTGTCTACCTTCGATGTGGCATATGATACGGCATCCCCACCAAAGCTGGAACCTGGAACCTGCTCTCCTACTCTGTTCACAATGCCCTGCTCAGATTGACCCTACTACGTACGTTCACTCTAATTAATAATAATCTGGCCTGACAATGACTGGGTTTCAGGGTTTCAGGGTTTCAGGGTGTAGCCTACTGGAAACGGATAAAAGATGAACAACGAGCGGTAGACTGACACAATTACCGATATTTTAGGTATTTTAGGCGAAAATACTCTGTCCGTAATGAAGGGATAGCTTATGGAAATTTAGAGCGCTCTCTCTAAATAGCCTTTGTATTCTGGCAATCTCTATATATTATAGGTTAAAATTCATCCATGGATTGGCGCTATAGAAGATGAAAACGTTGATTCTCACTGGCTCGGCAGGAAGTGGCCACCACTCTGTAGCAGATGCTTACAGCAATGCTCTGAGTTCTATAGGAATGGATGTTCGTATAGAAGACAGCCTTAAGATGCTCGGTCACAAGGAATATATTGCCGGTCAACTCATGTACAAATTTACGCTGAGATACCAGGGAATATTTGATGCATATCATTTCTCTCAGATGCGTGCTGGAGGTAGTCTTGGGTTTGCTGCTGACAGGGCATCAGCCCGTAAAGCCGGACATACGCTGAAACCGTTTATCGATTGGCTTGGTAATGGTATGATACTCTCTGTATTTGCCACCGGCTCTGCTGCCGCAGGTCTGTTACGGACAGAAAACAACAGCATCCGAACGGTAGCATCTGTCACCGA
>JAJZWK010000034.1 GCA_021846725.1 Actinomycetes bacterium
GATTACCTGATAACATTAAGAGGCATATGGATGCCAACATCACCATACCATTATCGCGTCAGATGGAATCACTAAACGCTGCTACCGCCGCAGCGATAATATCCTACGAAGCACTACGCCAGCGCGACATCCGAACCAAGAAGGTAGCCAATGGATTATAACCTCGAAATAATAGTGCAAGAGGCAAAAGACACTCTTTCTACGATAGATAATCTGGAGGAACTCTCACGCTTACGTAATACCTTGCTGAGCAAAAAATCACAACTTGGCATAGCTCGCTCGTCACTTGCAACATTGCCGCTTGATCAACGCAAAGAAATAGGAGCAAAGATCGAACTAGCTCGTAAGGAGTTAGAAAGCGCTATAGCTGAACGCAGACAACTAATCGAGGTGAAAATTCGTAAAGAGAAACTTGCCGCTGACGAGATAGACATTACCGAGTGGCTTGAGTCATCTACCCCAGCGAGAGGCCACCAGCATATAGTTCAACGAACCAGGGATGAATTGGAGGACGTCTTCGTTGGAATGGGTTTCTCTGTAAACGAAGGTCCGGAGGTGGAGACTGACTGGTACAATTTTGAAGCGTTGAATATACCTCCGGCTCATCCGGCAAGAGGCATGTGGGATACCTTCTATCTCGACTTAGGAGAACCGGAGACTGTCTTGCTGAGGACACACACATCTCCTACCCAAATCAGAGTCATGGAAAGAGGCGAACTCCCTATTTATGCCATAATGCCAGGACGCTGCTACCGTAGAGACACTCCCGATTCCAGACACCTACCTATCTTTCACCAAATAGAGGGACTGGTGGTAGACATCGGAATCAGTTTTGCAAACCTGGCAGGTACAATTGAGGACTTTACCACTGCTTACTTCGGTGCAGGCATACATTCCAGGCTAAGGCCGTCATACTTCCCATTTACCGAACCATCTGCCGAGTTCGAGATCACCTGCACTATTTGCGCAGGCAGTGGATGTAGAACATGCTCTCACACTGGTTGGATAGAGTTGGGTGGATGCGGCATGGTGCATCCAGCCGTATTCGAGGCAGTAGGAATAGACAGCGAACGATGGACCGGATTTGCCTTTGGATTCGGGATAGATCGGTGTGCTCAAATGCGCTACCAGATTCCTGATATGCGAGTATTAATGGAAAACGATTACAGGTTCATGAAACAGTTATGACCCAAAAGCAAGCGCAAACCTTCGACCTCAATCGTGAGGTAAATATCATTACTGGAGAATCCTCATGAAAGTACCCTTGTCGTGGCTCAAAGAGTTCGCTCCTTTCACTCAAGACGCTGAAACTATCGCCGACATCCTATCCGATCTGGGATTGGTAGTAGAATCAGTCAAACATATAGGAAATGGCCTAGATCAAATCCTGGTTGCAAAGGTATTGGAAATTGATCCTATCCCTGGAGCAGACAAGATCAGGAGGGTGATCGTCGACACCGGTAGTGGAGAAGAGCAGATAGTATGCGGTGCCTCGAATTTCCAAGTTGGAGACCATGTTCCCCTAGCCAGTGTCGGAACAACCCTCCCAGGTGGAATGGAAATATCACGTAGAAAGATGCGTGGTGTAGTGTCAAATGGCATGCTCTGTTCGGGAAATGAACTCGGCCTATCTGATGACCAAACCGGACTCATGGTATTGGGCGAGAATGTCAATGCTGGCATGCCACTTACAGATGCAATAGGCATCGAACCAGACACCATTTACGATCTATCCGTAGAAGGAAACCGACCTGATGCCTTATCATTACTTGGAGTAGCACGAGATCTAGCCGCAAAGACCAATACCCCTCTCTACGATCAATGGCAGGAAGATGTGCTGAGACAAAACAGTTCTGATCTGTATAATAAGATTACAACACTCGGTGTCAATATAGAGATATTGAACACAGACCTATGCCCGCGTTTTACTGCCAGTGTATTCAACAATGTCTCGATCGGAGATTCTCCATCGTGGATTGCCAAGCGCTTGACACTTGCAGGAATGAGACCTATAAATAATATCGTAGATGCTTCAAACTACGTCATGCTCGAATTGGGGCAACCCACCCACCCTTACGACCTCTCACAACTGGCCGGACATACACTTAGAGTTCGGGCATCGATAAAGGGTGACAGCCTGGTTACCCTTGATGGCGTGAATCGTGTCTGTGGAACCAGATCTGTAGGTCCGGGTGACGACATGAGAGATTGCCTCATATGCGATGGTAATGATACTCCTATCGGCATAGCCGGAATCATGGGAGGACAGTCGACAGAGATATCCTCAACTACGACAGAGGTACTTCTGGAGGCGGCGTATTTCAATCCTATGTCTATCGCTCGTACCTCAAAACGCCTGGGATTGAGATCGGAGGCATCATTACGATTCGAGCGAGGCTGTGACCCCAATATGATAACAATATCCATATGGAGGTTTGCTGACATACTGAGCCAATCGGCAGAATACAAGGGCACGATAGACGTAGACAACACATCAGAAAAACCAGAACCAATCAAGGTCAATATCTCAAAGATGAATAGCTTACTAGGCACTAATTTGAGTATAGAAGCTGTAAGCGATACATTAAACCGTATAGGATTCAAGTGCCGAGGAACGGGTAATTTAGAGGTCATTCCGCCGACATACCGTCCAGATGTACGCCGTGAAGTAGACGTAGCCGAAGAGGTTGCCAGACTCGTAGGCTACTCTACAATCAAACCAGTAAGACCACGCTCACCAAAAGTTGGGGTGCTATCGCCATACCAGAGAGCCAGGAGACAACTACGCGAAATAATAGCGGGTATGAGTGCCGATGAGGCATGGTGCTCATCACTGGTCAGTAAATCAGACCATGCTACCTTAGGGCTTAATATGCCAGCAGTAGCAATTGAAAATCCGCTCAGCGCCGACGAATCGGTGCTGCGTCTAAGCCTACTACCCGGACTGCTGAAATCCGCTGCACACAATATAGACCGCCGCGTAGAAGGGATACGCCTCTTTGAAGTTGGAATGATTTTCCCTTATCCAGCAAATAGAGATATAGGCAGATTCTCCAAACAGATAATCGACGAACGTGAGATGATCGCTATCTTATTTGCATTCAACGATGACAGCGGGAAAAATGCCATGGAAGCATTGTGCACAATTACAGATTTCCTTGGCTCGCGATCATTAATTGACGTATGGCAAAAATCGTACTCCGATTGGATACTTCCAACAACGTCAGTTGATGAACCAGCCGACGATGGAACAAGTAGAGTTTCCAGTGCGGTGTCCGGGGGGGTAACTAGGACTACTGCTGAGGCTGAGGCTATTATAGGAACTGCTGCTGGGGCTGGGGCTGGGGCTGGAGTTCGACCGGAAGTGTACTCTCTACACGGACTACATCCAAGCCGCAGCGGTATAGTTACTATAGGCAAAGAAAGGATCCCTATAGGGACAGTTGGTGAAGTAGATCCACTTGTACTGAATCATTTCGGCATCATATCAGCTGCAAACGACACTCGACATCGCAGGGTAGGCTGGCTCCAACTTGATCTAAAGTTACTGCTGGAATCAAACCATGAAACACCCATAGCATCACCTATCAGCAAATATCCCTCTACCGACATTGATCTGTCATTCGAAGTGCCTGGTGGAATCTCCAGTTCCAAGATATCCAATATACTGCACCAAGCATGTAACGATACAGTAGAGTCAATACGACTTATAGACATTTATAGGATGAACAATAAGCGCAGTCTCACCTTCAGGATAAGACTATCATCGCTTGATCATACTCTGGACGATACAGAAATTGCCAGCATACGCGACAAATGCATACAACAGGTACGCGACAAATCTGGAGCTGTATTACGCTCTATTTAAGAACCCTATCTAAGAACCGCTCAAGAGGTACTACCTCTTACTGAACAGGCCACTAAGACATCCGCAGGGCAAGTGTAACAGTAGTAAAAGCAAAGATCAGTGCAACTGTTATCGTAATACGATCAAGATTCTTCTCAGCAACAGTCGAACCAGTTGCTGACTGGCTGTCAGCTCCGAACATACTGGATAACCCACCACCTTTGCCTGAATGCAACAGAATGAGCGCAATCAGCAATAGCGATGATACTACCTGAATAACCACATAAATGTCAGTAAGCAACCTTTACTCCTCTTAACCAAGCTCAGTCTTAACCAGACCAGCCTAGTATAGCTAATATAAGCTAATATATGAAAAGTAATGCTAGTATAGTAGCCTTTCCAGTGCAAGTCACCTGGTTGTCTATCTGGTCGCCTTGGAGAGATTACCAGATACCGCTTGGATAATATCACCAAAACTCTGAGCTGACAGACTAGCTCCTCCGACCAGTAACCCATCGACCTTGCCATTCTTGACCAATTCAGCAGCGTTAGCAGCGGTGACGGATCCACCATACAATATTTGGTGTGATACTTTCGCTGCCGCATGTGCAATAATTTCGCCAGCATCGGATACATCATAAGCAGTAGCAGCATTGCCTGTACCAATAGCCCACAGTGGCTCATAGGCGAAGATCACCAAGCTACTCTCACTCTTCTTGATGGCCGACAACGCCCCGGCCACCTGAGTGGTCAATCGTTTCTCTGTGTAACCAGCATCGCGTTCAGATTCATCTTCACCGACACAGATTACAGGTGTCATCCCATGACGAAGGATCGCCGCAACTTTGAGCGCAACATCTTCATCGCTCTCGTGGAACAACCTTCTCCGCTCGGAATGACCAGCTATGACATAACTGACCGAAAGCCTGGCAAGCATAGCTGCACTGACCTCGCCAGTATAAGCACCACTCTCTTCATGGTGACAATTCTGAGCACCCAAATGTATAGGCATATGCCGATCCTGGATAATGGTCTGTGCAGTCCTCAAATCCACGAAAGGAGGATGTACTACCACATTGACCGTTGACAAATCTATATTCCGTATCTTGATGGCAAGTTCCTGTAAGGTACTCACGGTCTGCAGATGATCATGATTCATCTTCCAGTTGCCGCAGACAAATTTCACGATTTTATCTCCCGCGGTGTAATCATAGATTTTCTCAAGGCTGCAAGCCCAGGAAGATCACCGGTTTCCAGTAGCTTGAGCGCTGCACCTCCACCGGTAGAGAGAAAACCAATATTGCCAGATAGCCCCATAGAGTCGAGAGCAGCCACCGAATCCCCCCCTCCCACTACCGTAAAACCATCGCACTGCGCTAAAGATTGTGCTACTGAATAAGTTCCAGAAGAAAAACGGGTATCCTCAAACATTCCCATAGGACCATTCCAAAAAATAGTCTCTGCTTCTTTGATCAGCCGATCGAATATCTCACATGTTTCGGGACCAATGTCGAGTATCTTACCGGCAATAGGAACTGGACCTTTCACTAGCTCTACTGATCCATCACCGAGCAGAACATTGCTGTCCACTGGCAATACGATCTTACTGGAATAATCAGAGAGTATACTCCTACAGTCATCTTCATGGGCTGTATCTATTAACGATGCTCCCACGTCGATACCCGCCGCAACCATAAATGTACACGCCATTCCACCGCCCAGCAACACCTTATCGGCATGAGCTACAAGGGATCTTACAAGACCGAGCTTATCTGAGACTTTTGCACCACCGAGAATCACTATAAATGGACTCTTTGGCTCTGTAATGAGGTGGCTCAGTACTTCGACTTCTTTCTCTACCAACCTCCCTGCCGCAGACGGCAACCGAGTAGGAGGGCCGACTACGCTGGCATGCTTACGATGGCAAACACCAAATGCATCGTTTACATACATATCAAAGCCGGAAATCAGCTCTTCCAAGAATTCTGGATCGTTGGTCTCCTCTCCAGGGTTGAATCTTAGATTTTCCATCAAAAAGACCTTAGGAGCCAAAGTGGAAAGTACCTCTCTAACCGGAGAGACATCAAACTTGGGATCAGGTCTTCCACCAGGACGTCCAAGGTGTGTACATGCAGACACTTCAGCACCTCGTTCGATCAGCCAATTCAAGGTAGGCAATGCTGCACGAATTCGAAAGTCGTCTACCACTGTCCTTTCCCCATCTTGGCTGGTTTCAAGGGGTACGTTAAAGTCGACCCTGACCAATACCCTTTTACCTGCCACAGGAGGAAGATCCTCCAGTAACGGAACCCTAAGCACCTCTAAGCACCTCTAAGCATTTACAGTCGACCCTACCAATTCTACGACATCCACAAGCCTGTTCGTATAGCCCCATTCATTGTCGTACCACCCCTGAACTTTCACCAGGGTACCGCCCGGTACTTTAATAGTAAGCGTCAAAGGAGAGTCGAACACACACGAAGACGGATTCCCGACTATGTCGGAGGATACGATAGGGTCAGTCGAATACTGCAGTACTTTGCTCAGCGTACCCTGCTGAGATGCCTTCTCAAATGCCTCGTTCACACCAGCAGAATCCACCTCTACCCCCAACAATGCAGTCAGGTCGGTAATGGAGCCGCATTGAACAGGCACTCTCAGTGACATTCCATCCAACCTGCTGGCCATGTTCTCCAATACCAGGCTAGTAGCCCTGGCTGCGCCGGTAGATGTAGGTACGATGTTTACCGCTGCTGCCCTAGCACGCCTTAGATCCTTATGAGCCAAATCAAGCAAGTTCTGATCATTGGTATAGGCATGAACGGTAGTCATAAGACCTCCAACTATACCAAACGCATCATCAAGTACCTTTACCATGGGCACAAAACAGTTGGTCGTACATGACGCATTGGACACCACTGAATGCACCGCTGGGTCATATTTATCATCATTCACCCCCATCACCACAGTGATATCTGCTCCATTTGAGGGGGCAGACACTACCACCTTTCGCGCTCCAGCATCCAGATGGGCTGATGCGGCATCTCGACTCGTAAAAATACCGGTAGACTCAATTGCGATATCCACCCCCAGATCATCCCATGGAAGTTTCTGAGGCTCTTTCTCCTTGAGTACTTTCACCCTGCTTGTCCCGATTACAAGATAATCTCCTTCTATGGAGACAGTGGCATCAAATATACCCTGAGTAGAGTCGTATTTGAGCAAATGAGCATTTGTCTTGGCATCCCCTAAATCGTTGATCGCGACCACTTCAATGTCTGAACTACGCTCGTGGATCGCTCTGATGAAACTGCGCCCGATCCTACCAAAGCCATTTATACCGACTTTTACACCCACCTTCTATACCTCCTATCATCTATCCTGCCATATTTAATCTACATCCATCCGGCACTACCACTTGGGAACATTGGCATGACCGGCAGGGACCTGTCGTACTTATCCTATATCCATCCGACGCTACCTGTCTATCCGACACTACCTGACAACAAAATAGCGCTGGCAACAGTTATCCTTGTATATTGATGGATCAACACAGCCCGGACTATCACCATTACGATAACGATGATCAAGGTGACAAGAGCGGTGACACCGGTAATGGAAGTATGCCAGATGACGCACTTGGCAGTCCCGACAGTTCGTATGGCAATACTGATAGCCCACGTGAACATGCTGATAGCTCACATGGTACTACCGACAACTTGTGCGACAACCCTGACAACTCATTTCCCGATGATAGCAACTCCTACGATGACGACTTAGATTACCCATATGATGAATTAGATGACCTATATGACGACTCAGATATAGACTACGACGACCCGCCTGCAGGACGGACTTCTCAAGGCAACCGCCTCTGGCTGCATCCCTCAGAGGTAGGCTCTATGACCGTTCAGCGTAAAGCTCGTAGTGGATTATACAAACGACGTACAGTTGTTGCACTCGGAGTCTTGTGTCTGTCCATAACCATATCCGCTGGAGGATTTTTCCTCGCCACCCCTCTTCACGGGAACTCTCAGACTCTACACACCATCCAGGCTGTCTACCGGCCCGGTAACCCTCTAAACTCCCAAACCATGAACAAACTGGGTATGAAAGCAGCCTCCCAGGGTAGTGGGTTAATAGCTGCGCCTCACGACCTGATAGACACCTCGAGGAGCATACAGCCCTATCTGGTAGACGTAGCTGCATCATCGTCGAACAATCATTCACAGACATCAATTGCGACCGGCATAATAGCTACCTCTTCCTGTACGATAATAACGTCTGCATCAGCGGTACGAGGATTCAAGGTCTTCCATGTAATAGAGGAAAACGGTCACGTGTACAATGCGAACCTTGTCGGCTACGACTCACATAGTGACATTGCAGCACTATCGATACACTCTAAGTGCCACGCGGCACCCTTTGATATGAACACACCGAAAATCGGACAACTCAGCCTATCGGTCAGTTCTTCTATCAATCCGGAATACATCAGTCTGAACAGACGCTATCCAACGACTCACGGTCACCTCCCAATTACCACAGTTGCCGTAGGAATGGTAAGGATGAACTCTGTATCCGTCAATATAGGTGAAAATATCATTGACTGCATATTAATGGATACCCCATTCAGGGCCAATACCCCTGGAACAGTACTTATCACGGCAGGTGGGGGCGTAGCTGGCATCCTTGTAGGACAAGTTTCCATGGACGGCAATATAGACGGTGTATTCGTTCCAGCATCACTTGCGGTAGGCGTGGCACAGGAGTTGAACTCCTACCATACGATCAACCACGGTTGGCTGGGAGTAGATGCCGAGAATACACCTTCTGCAAATGGTGTATACATAGAAAGCGTATTCCCGGGTAGTGCTGCACAAAAGGCTGGACTATCAGCCGGAGATATAATCACCGCCATAAACGGTTATCCTATCAATACAGTGGCATCGCTACAGGCAAGGCTGTACATACTACCCCCCGGATCTACAATCACCCTATCAGCCATAGAGGCAGGCAACACGCACACTACAGTGACTACACAGCTAAGCAGCTGCCTGAACACTTCATCGACCCATCTCGACAATGATGGCGACCGAGCCTGCTCCAAGTAGTAAGATATAGATATGACATTTGGACAGCCGGATGATCCAGCAGGTGACTTTTTCGGACAAGTCATGGGAAGCATGATGAAATTTATAGGAACATCACTATCACCCCAGGACCCAACAGACATAACAAAATCAATAGCAGTAAGTATAGCCACAGAAGGAAAAACCGAATCGAATGTCGATCCGGAGCTGCGCATAAGCATGGAACGCATCTTCAAGATAGCAGGCATTTACCTGGCAGACATGGAAGTAATCGACCAACCAGGAGCAGATAGACTGATTGAACCGGTCGAGCGTGGCGCATGGGCAATCCAAACTGCATCAGATTGGAGATACCTGAATCAATACGATAGTAAGCAAAACGATAACGAGCCAACGCCAGATACAGAGCAACACACAGCGACTAATGTGCCAATCGATATTGACAATATTGATAGCAGCACAAGTAGTACTCTCAGTCCTGAAGAGGAAAAGACATTAGCCAAACTGGAGGCATCGTTGGCAAATAGTACCGATCCGTTCAACCATATTGCAGATAATATGACCGATTATATGTCTCAGGATCCCAAGTCATTGATGTCGGCTTGGAGCAAAATAATAGGACCGACGATTTCAGCAATGCAGCTTGGTGCATCCATTGGTGCGCTGAGCCAGCATGAGTTGGGACAATACGGCTTATTAATACCCAGAGTAGGCTCTTCTAAAATTATGGTCATACCTAGGAATATGGAGATATTCGCCAAAGACTGGTCGCTTGGAACTGATGAAGTATGGCTATGGGTATCTCTTAGAGAGATACTAGCTCACAACGTACTATCTCGACCTCATGTCGCCAACAAACTTATATCACTACTTTCTACGATAAGTGCACAAGTAGCACAGGCAACCATGGATGCTATGCAGCAAGTTGGAGACATGCTGGCGACAGGAGAGACCGATTATTTCGAACAGCTTATGTCAGATCCCCTATCATTGATGAATGAACCTACAAGTAGTCAATATGGACCAGCCGAAGCAGAGATAAAGACACTTAATGCACTCATCACTGGCTATCTTGATTATGAGTTGAGTGTATCGGTCGATCGTCTTTTTGGTGGAAAAACCAACATAGTAGAAGCATGGCACCGATACCAAATCAATGAAATAAACCAGGAGCGGGGAATACTGGGTATAGACCCAGATCCGGATGGCGAGGACCGCGGTAAGCGTTTCATATCGGGAATACTGGAGAGGGAGTCAGATAATATCCTGGATCTTATATGGAAAAATGAAGATACCCTACCTACCGTTGCAGAGCTCGATGCACCTGGACTATGGCTGGAACGGCTAAGGATAGAAGGTTTATTGTAGCCTAAGGAAGGATACTTAGAAGTTGCCTCATGCTACCAGGGAGGTCATCCTTCTTTTTTTGTCGTTCCTCCACTGAAGTATATGTCAGAAAAGGTATCCAGCAAAACCACTCCAACGCTACCACTTCAACGCTTTCCTGGTGATTATTCTCAGGGAGTTACTGCGCTATAGCCGCGTCCTTCTCGATACCGGTATCCCACTTGAGTACTATGCCTGACTGCATGGCATCTTTGGTTACCCTTTCATTGTTTCTGCGAAACTGGGGATCATAAGGAGGCAGCATGGTAAGCCTAGCCATAGCTCTATCTCTAAACGCCTCTAGAGCTGCTGAATCGTCACCCTCTATTTCAATTTCCCAATAAGGTGCAAGATGACCGATATAAACAATCCGTGCATTCCCTATTATGGGCCGATCGGTACCCTCATCTATCCTGTCATCGCCATAACTTCCATCTGCCATGACAACCATCATATACCACTTTATGGAGCAGCGCTAACAGGATACCGAGCAAGCCTGACTTTGAAGTTCAACAAGTTAGATGCCCTTTTGACTGTCACGGTAATCATGTCTCCAGGAGCATAACTACCCAACACAGTAGTAAGACCAGGAGCACTCTCTATCTTCCTACCCGATATTGCGATAATCACATCATGAGGTCGTATTCCAGCTATATAAGCAGGTTCCCCATAATCTGCTTGAATAACCAGTGCACCATAATCTACATGAAGATCGTCAGAACTAGCCAGCGCAGGAGTGACACTCTCTACAACAATACCCATAAAAGGCCTGTTGCTAGTCACCTGTTTTGGAGGAGAGGTACCTCCTTTCGACAACATCCCCATCATGGGCTTTACCTGATTGATTGCTATGGCGAAGCCAATATTTTCTGCCTGATAACCGTTGCTAGCTGACCCTGCTACTGCAGTATCTATGCCAATCACCTGTCCCTGCGAGTTTACCAGAGGACCTCCTGAATTGCCTGGATTAATCGGAGCATCCGTCTGTATCAAACCGGTCAGGTGCTCTACAGCAGAAGTGATTGGATCGCGTGCCGAGAGGGAACGGTTCAGAGCAGAAACAATTCCTGATGTCACGGTAGGTCCTCCAGCAAGTGCCAGGGCATTTCCAATTGCTAGGACGCTATCACCCACAAGCAATGCCGACGAGTTACCAAATGTGACTGTCGGTAGCCCATGAACCCCTTCTATCTGTACCAAAGCAAGATCTTTCGACGGATCGGTACCTATCACTTTGGCTGGCCTCGTAAGCGTCTGCCCATAGAGGCTTACCGAGACTATGGATGATCCAGCTACTACATGATTGTTGGTAAGTACCTCACCACCCGAAGTTACGATCATTCCAGTACCAGCTCCCTCTACCACCCCTCCACTTACAGTACCTGTTGGATTAAATACCTGAGTAGTAATAGAGACTACTGCTGGCAGAACCTTTGCCAGCACCTCCTGTATATCGGTAGGGCGAGCCAAAACACTTTTATTGGGAAAAAACTTCTCTACTACCGTTCTCTCATTGCTACGAGCAACTACTGCTCCTACTGCAGCACCTATAGACCCTCCGACCATAGCCGCTACCAGGGCAATAACAAGCCAAGTCGAAAGACGCGGGCGAGAGCCAGACTGTCTGACTCCAGAATCTGTGCCTATCCTGGATTGTCCAATCCAAGGTGCCACAGGCTGCATCAACTGAGTCTGTTGGTAATAGGAATAACTCGGCTGATAAGGTTGCTGAGGATATTGACCAGCGGGCTGATAAGGTTGCTGAGGATATTGACCAGCGGGCTGATAAGGTTGCTGAGGATATTGACCAGCGGGCTGTGAACCACTGTAAATTGGCTCACCGTCTATAAAATCAGAATCGCTGGAATAGGGTATATCCTTTCCACTGCCAAAATTTGAGGATTCCCTTTCCACTAAGCCGCTTCCAATAAGCCTCTAAATACTTTCATTGCTTTCATTGTACAGTATGAGTGTATCATCCATTGACATTTTAGTAGTCAATCCTCTGCAAGTATCGGCCACATCCTCCATGTACAAAGTCAGGGGGAGGATGCAAGAAAATGACGGACCAATTGCGAGGTCAAGATTTCGTCACCAGTGGGGGCTGTTTTGATTGATGCTCACTACAAGCCCGGGGACAGAAACAAGCCTGGAGGAAAAATGACCTATGATCCCATTAAACAAGACAAATACACGATACATGCAGGCCCGCCAAAAATGCCATCTTCAGCCGTACAATCACATGCTCGCGATACCTCTGGCCTTTCCAAACAATGTCTTCCTGTGACACCTCAGCTCGCAGGGACAAGAGACAACGTTGCCACAAGATTCCTTGTTCAGCTCAGTACTGAAGGATTCGCCTTGTCTAGCTAATATATATCTTATTAGGTACTATGTTGTTTGTCGAAAGTCTGGCTGGGTGCGTCTGGTATCCAAGATAGAGCTAGCAAGGAATCTCCGTTGGCTCTATCCACTGAAGCGAAGACCCTCCATTCCTCAGGATCGACTTTGACGGTCATGCGAGGGTATCCAATAGGATGACCGTTACCCTTGCAAACAAATGTAATGGGGTCGAAAGACGATACTCCATAGTTGTCAGCTACAATTTTACCGACCTGCTGTTGGAACTCAGTTGGTACCACATTATATTTTGGTACAACAGTAGGATTGGATGCCATAATACGGAAAGAGGCAGGGTGAGCCATCCTACCTGCTATAAGAATGCGACCGTTCAAAAGTTTATCGAGGCCCTCTCTGATGACACTGCGCTCGAGATCTCGGAATAACCCCCTGCGACGATATCGGGGGTCAATGCAGCATAGACCTGCCAGGCCGACCTGTTGAGCTGGGAGACCGGGCAAATCCAGCTGTCGGGTCTCGCCGAGAGCAAACCCTACTAGTTGATCGGTATCCTGTCCGCAATCGCCACCGGAGACCAACGTACGACCATAATCAGGTTCTATGGGTACATCCTCCATGAACCTAGCAACTGCTATATAGCGAAGAATGGATAATGACTTGTCCAGGTATTCGTGGTCGGCCTGATCATATGTCAAATCAAACAAGTAATGAAGTTGTGCTCGCATGATAGATGTCATCTCTGCACTTTTGTAGACGGCTATTCTTACCACAGCTATATTTATTATATTATGTTACCGAGTGCTACCTAGTTTGACCGAGCCCAAGTCTCGTACCACACTTCCAAGTAACGTTCCATATCTACGCCGAGAGGCTGCTCACCAAAATTA
>JAJZWK010000035.1 GCA_021846725.1 Actinomycetes bacterium
TCTGTCAGCACCTATCAACGCTATTCTGGACGGACCATTGGCTCCCTTAAGGAACATCAGCAAGTTTCAACCTCTTATCAATATAGCGTTATCATTTGGTATAGCTCACGCTCTCGCAAGAATATACGAAACGAGATCATTACTTGGGAAAAAGGCAAAGGAAGTTTCAAAAAGGCTGCAATCTGGACTTACGAGTATCTCTCTCAAGGCAATCGGTGCGATAGTTTTGACTGGGTCACTTGTTTTCCTAATGTGGCCACTTCTTTCCAATAACCTTTACCCAGCAGGTTCTTTCGACTCAATACCGTCATACTGGTATCAAGCGTCAAACTGGCTGGCATCCCATAGCGGTCGGGGTACATCATTGCTAGTTCCTGGGATAGATTTCGGAAGGTTTACTTGGGGAGTCACCAACGATCAGCCTATGGAAGCCATATCGAAATCTGCCTGGGCCATGCGCACAATAGCTCCACTCTCATCGGTAGGCAACATCCAGATGATGGATGCAGTAAACAATGTCCTGGCAAACGGTATTCCCGCACCGGGTCTAGCCTCGTACCTGGCTCGTAATGGTATACGTTACCTGGTAGCTGAAAACGATCAGAACCCTTACACAACAGCAGGACCTACCCCTTATGAGGTAGCCATGGTACTTGCACAGTCTCCGGGTATAAAGCTCGTCAAGCGCTTCGGACCACCTGCAGTCATTCCAAACGGCGGACCGGATTCATCCATTATCTATGATCCCTCTAATCTGGCAACCACTTTTAACGCAATAGAAATTTACAAGGTAGAGCCCCCTTCTCCGGTAATCACAACCTATCCGGCCAAAAATGGGATCGAGCTGACTGGCGGTCCTCAGGCACTGCTGGCACTTGCCAATCTATACGGCTCTCTCCCAAATGTCGCCGCTTCACTCACCGGTGATACATTGGGACCAAAATTCACCCACACCACCTGGATTGCGGCTGATACTCAACAATATCGAGATGAGGACTATGGACAAATATACAATGGGTATTCTTATATCCTCACCTCCAACGAGAAAGCTCCAGGACCGTCTATTTCCAACGAAACTGGCAAGCATCCCAAGGCTCCCAAGGAACGCACAGTCGTAAATGGTATATCGCATGAGACAGTCGCTATCATTCACGGTGCAAAATCTATAACAGCATCATCCTATGGGTCGCCGGTCGCACGTATCCCAGGATACCAGCCACTTGCAGCATTTCTCGATCATGCCGACAATGCAGCATGGGCATCTTCAGGAGTGAACCTTCATGACCCTTGGATAAAGATCACCTTCAATCATCCAATATACATAAGCCATATTACCGTTACACCACTTGATGATGGCCCATGGAGACCTCTCACCACTCAGGTAAAAATCACCACTCAGGCAGGTTCTCGAATATCACCGACCAAACCATACCAGATACCACAACAGATACCTACTGCTGCCGGGAAGACATCATGGCTAAAATTAACCATTACCCGCTATAAGCCTCCTGTCGAGATAGGTAGCGTATCAGGCCCGGGGATGGCTCACATCGCGATACCGGGTGTTCATGTCTCTGAAACACTCAAGGTACCTTCGGACGGAGCATCTGCGGCCAGTCCTTCTATAACGCCTACTTACCTCTTCTCTGATCCTCTGGTAAAACCATTTGCATACTTGAGTCCACCTACTCAAGAGCCCAATCTGAGTAGACTTTTTTACGTACCGCACAAGTCTACATTTACTGTCGTTGCACAAGTTTCTCCCAACCCAGGTAAAAACCTCATCAATCTGGTTAATCTAGCTAATGGCTATACGTATAATACGAGGAAGGGAGTGGAGAATAAGGGTACTGGCACGAAGAATACTGGGAAAGGTGCTGGCACGAAGGGGGTTAGAGTGGGAAACCGCTACGCTACATCCGCCCAGAGAGGCATTGTCGTTCAAGCTTCATCCACCTACGGTGGACTTCCTCTGTTCAGGCCACAAAATCTCATAGACAACAACCCTCTTACAAGCTGGTGGGCTGGTGCAGGAGACCAACACCCCACCGTCACCTACTCATGGCATACACCTCGTACACTAGACAGTTTGAATATAGAACTGGATCTCGCTGCAAGTATACCTGAAGAAATTCTTATACGGTCAGGCAACCAGAATAGGCTCATACAGGTACCTCCCAGCGGTGGAACCGTACACTTTGCCCCCATCCATACCAACCACGTCACCTTCAGTTTTCCCAAAATAAAACCGATCCTTACTTTCGATTCACTCACCAGCCATTTGATACCACTACCAGTAGGTCTTGCAAACTTAAGCTTTCCCGCCCTATCTGGTCTGCCCACACCTGCAATCGACCTGCAACACCATTTATCATTATCTTGCGGTCAAGGTCCACCTTTGCAGATAGGAGGTACGACATATCAAACATCACTAAGTGGTACCGTTGCCGATCTGTATTCACTTTCTCCTATGCCACTTACCATATGCGGGACGAGAAATCAACAAGTTACCCTGAACAAAGGTACTCAACAGGTAAACGCACCATACGCGGGAGATGGATTACGCATAACTACAGTGGACCTACTTGGAACTAAGTTTGACACCTCCCCGCCAATAAATGAGCCGAATACTGCTACTGCCTTAATTGCGAGTTCTGTTCATAGTGCAGCCGGAGATACTGAGGTGAGTTCTACGGGAGCCTACAGGAAGGTGACCATAGATAATTGGCAGGCCACAAGCCGTACAGTGACAATCGCTCCAGGGAACGAGGCTATCTTGAATCTCCGGCAGAATTACAACAAAGGCTGGATTGCAACTTACAATGGACAGAAGCTGAAGGCCGTAAGAATCGACGGATGGCAGCAGGGATGGATGCTGCCGGCTTCTTCGAAAGCGATTACGATACATCTCTCCTTCCCCCCTGAGAATCTATATATGTTTGTGTTGCTTGCAGGATTACTTATTGCGCTGGCCCTTATGTTATGGGCTTTCTGGCCCCGTAAAAAGCGCCGCAGTAAGCAGAGCAAACATGCAATTAAACAGCCTCCCATACAATCTACTCTGGACCCGATAGAACTTTCTAACTACTCTACAATAGCTATAACGAGTATAATACTGTTGATGATATTTGCCATAGCGGGCCCGCTTGTACTTCTTGGTCTGCCGCTACTACTGATTGCTCTTTATGTGCATGTCAAGAGACGGAAGCTCTCATCTTCCTGGTCATTATCGTTCACGCTCTCTCGCCAGTTGCAGCATGTCGTATCATACAGTACTATAATAGCTGTTCTTGCCATGGCACTAAACGGTATAGTCATTGCCATCAAGCCGGGCATACACTACACTCTACTTTTTGGTACACGCAGTGCAGGATCTCAAGTATTGGGAACATTGGCCCTTGTATCCCTGCTTACAGCAGTGACAGTGAACTCATGGAGAAAAGCTATAATCAAGTGGCGACCGGGATACTTCAACGAATATATATGAAACCTCTATCGTCCAAATGGCCAATCAGTGATCCTCTACCACAACCGCTAGCACCTACCTCACGGCACATATTGCGCCATCCGGATAGACACACCACCTGGATAGTCACTGGAACCATTTGGTTCACCAATCCGCTCGGGACTGGTACCGAGGAATCCGTGAGAGAAGATATTACCAGCAGAATCGCAGATGTCGTTCAAAAGATGCCAATCACAAGTGCCAAGTTGCAAGGAGACTGGTGGGTACCGGGGCAACCACCAGAGCCTGTATTGGTAGATAGTACCGACCCTAGGCCGCCGTGGCTACTAAAACCATTCGATCTGAAACACGAACCACCGTTACGGGTAGCCGTAGGTATCCATGGCGAATGGTTCACTATCGTAGCTCATCATGCAGCGATAGATGGAGTAAATGCCATACCGTTTTTCAAGATACTATGCGGAGAAGAACCGATAATTCCAGGCAACCCACCTTTTATGGCAAAAAAAGTGACATCGCCGTTACATGCCATAAGTCGGATATTACGGCCTGCCGATCCAGTTGCACGCTCCAACCCTCTACCATCCAATGAGACCTTCGCCAACATAGAATTACCGTTTGTAGGCAAGGGAATAAAGGGAAAATTGGCCTCAGCTTTAGTGAAAAGTCTGCGCGCGCATAATGCCAGATACGGGGCGAGCCTGGAGAGAATCGGCATATCGGCTTCAATAATGGAACTAGACGATTCGATACCTATCGCCTCGTACCGAAGAGTTGACATTCCTCCAGGTGTCCCGATTGATGAGACATTCGAACGTGAAATCTCCATACCTGAAGAACCGTGGGAATTGATCCATGCTCCACGCGCCCTGCGTCTCCTCTCTCCCCTGACGGGCAGACTATCTGATACGATATTGCTGTCGAACTTTGGACGTTGGTCGCTGCAAGGAGTCAATGCAATCGAACTATATCCTGTAGCAAGAGGTAGGTCAGCCGTATCGGCAGCAGCAGTCAGGGCAAAGGGTGGAAAATCATTGCTTACGCTACGTGCATGCTATCTGAACCAGAATGATGCAAGGCATATTTTAGAGGAGACAGTAGCTCAGCTTAGTAACCATGAGACTTGATGATGCAGCCATCCAAAAAAAGCGATAACATCTTTACGTGGTCACAAATAGGACATCAAGTAAGGAAACCAATAGTTCGGTTGGCAGCAGAACACAGCGTACAAGCAGACATACAGCTACGGGTAGCCACATAGATGTAGACAGCCGCGCGGAGAACCACATAGATGCAAACAGCACCATCCAGGTGGACTCTGACAATACCGCTACGAGTCTTGTCCCGGTACCACCCTTTTCCGACGAGGAGTACAATCAAGTCGAGAAATACGATCAAGTCGAGGAATACGATCAAGTCGAGGAGGAGCCAGCTCGCGATAAGGATAGGTTAGGAGATGTCGATGAATGGGGGCGATCCGAACACATGCGAGAGATCACTCGCCAACTTATGGACCCCTTCTATAATCACTGGTTCAGGGTAGAGTGGGAAGGACTGGACAAGATCCCCAAAGAAGGTGGAGCGCTACTCGTTGCCAACCATGCTGGAGCGATACCTCCCGATGCACCTATAATCATGCATGGAGTAGAGAAAGAACTCGGACGCCCTGTCTATGGTCTGGCTGACTACTGGTTCCGCACAATTCCAATCGTAAACGTCATGTGGTCACGTATGGGTGGAGTAACTGCCCATCCAGACAACGCACTACGCATCATGCGAGACAACCGACAACTTGCTCTGGTGTTTCCTGAAGGAACAAAAGCTACGTCAAAATCCTTTTCGGATCGATATCGCTTACGCCGTTTCGGTAGAGGCGGTTTCGTGGAGATAGCCATGAGGGCAGGAGTACCTATCATCCCCTTGGCCGTAGTCGGTGCTGAGGAGGCAATGCCAATACTCTACAGGGTGCCCGGAATTGCCTCTATGCTGAACCTGCCATATTTTCCTATAACAGGCAACATGCTTGTATTCGGCCCATTGCTCGGTCCGTTGGGATGGTTCTTGTACTTCCCCGTGAAGTTCAAAATAAAAGTACTAGATCCTATCTACTACGATGTAGAACCAGGGCAGGATCGGTACTCAAAGAGTTTCGTAATGGAAGAAGCTGAGCAGGTCCGTACCCTCATACAAGAAACTCTCTACGATATGCTTAGAGACAGGAAGAGTATCCTTAATGGGTAGAAGAGTTCTCATTACTGGAGTGGATAAATTCTGGGGAGGAAAGATCGCTCAGACACTGGAGCAGGATCCTGACTTCGATGTCATATTGGGCATGGGGACAAAAGAACCGCAGGTAGCATTGGAAAGGGCAGAATTCGTCCGATCAGATCAGGCATATTCAATTCTCTCCAGAATAGTAAAAGCTACCCACGTAGACACTATTATCCATACATTCGTAGTAACCAATACCTCAGGAGTCAGTTCACGGTCGCTACACGAAACCAACGTGATAGGTACGATGAACCTGCTTGCAGCCGCCGGACAACGAGGTAGCATGGTACGCCAAGTGGTAGTGAAGTCATCATCTAACGTATACGGAGCCACCGAAAATGACCCTGCATGGTTCAGAGAGGAGACTCCACGCTCGAAACCTGCGCGCTCGAGGCTGGAGCGCTCACTACTTGATGTCGAGCAACTGGTCAAAGACTTCGCCGAAGACAATCCAGCGACGGTGGTCAGCATGGTAAGATGCGCAAACGTACTCGGTAGCGAAATCACCACGCCGATAAGCTCCAATCTGGCAAGGACTCTCGCACCTGTCATAGTAGGATTCGACCCCCTCATGCAGTTTGTACACGAGCAGGATGTAGTGGACTGCCTACTACATCTGACCAGAAAGAGAATACCTGGACTCTACAACTTAGCAGGAGACGAAAAGATCCCATGGAGCGAAGTAATAAATATATGTGGAGCAAGAATTGTGCCTATACCTGCCTACGGTACAATGAACGTAGCTTCGTTACTTGTGCGATTAGGGTTGATCAATTTTACGCCCGAGATGGAACCCCTTCTACGTTACGGTCGTGGAATAGACACTGCCAGGATCAAGCGAACCGGTTTTGAACTACAGCATACGACAGCTGGCACGGTAAGAAGCTTTATCAAAGCAGTACGTCTGAAAAAGAATATAGGCAACGAACCTCAATCCTATATATATGAACATGATATAGAGCAATTCTTTCGTCATTCCCCAGCCATCGTGAGAAATTGAGCGTATAAAGTGGACCTCATAGGCATTGTAGATACCATGTTTGCCAGAGTAGACATGGGCAAAGAAGCAATTGACGAATTGGAATCATGCGAAGGATACGGCACAAAATTCCAGCTTCTCTACAGAACGGTTCCTGGCTTCAAGGACTTGGGCGTAGAGTGCAAGCGGATGATTGAGATTGATGGTTGCGCCATAGTGATAGCAATAGGCATGGCTGGGAGCGCACCGATAGATCAGGTATGTGCACACGAAGCAAGCCAGGCAATCATGCTGGCTCAGTTGCTCACCAATACTCATGTCTTAGAGGTCTTCGTGCATGAGAATGAATCGAACGACATAAAAGAACTGGCTGAAATATGCAGACAACGTGCCCGCAAACACGCCCGCAACGCTTACTGGCTTCTTTACGACCCTGAACAGCTATCCAGAAGGGCAGGTCAGGGCATCAGGCAAGGTGCCGGGGATGCTGGACCTCTGATCGGGGTTGAGTAATATACTACCGGCTGATCAGAACCCAATACCATATTCTATCTGATAGCCTTCGTGACCAAGCTGAAGCTGCAATCTGGTCTGGCTAATCAACCGCTCAATGTCATTGGCCTCTACTCGCTGCCGTAAAGAACTTCCTGCCTCTGATGCTCGTTCGCTGTATCTACAGATATCTTTATAAGCCTCCGACCATATGGCCAATCGGTGCTCATCTTCCGGTCGTGGACCTATCCTGTCTAACAAGCCCTGTAGGGCACTCTCCCTGGAGCCATCCACTCTGGTCATTATTGCCGATTCAATAGCGAACGCCTCTACCCTCTCTTCCCGTACTCCTATACCCAGTCCCCTTCGAGCATCATTATCAATGGTCGCAAATCCAATGACCGAATCTACAACTCGATTTATCTCATCACCAGGAGCGCCGGCGACAAGAGCCGCACTCCACGCTCGTAAAATATCCCTGCGGCAAACCGAGCCATCTTTTTCTGCAAGACTTTCTAATACCTTATCATAACTCTGTATTATTGTATCGCTATATTCTGCTCTGTCCATATGACATCTTCCGATTACTTGATCGAGTTGTACTGGCCCCATTCCCATACTCATGGCACGATCACGCCATTGGCCAACCAAATCGTCTACAGATATGTCCAGGTCCTTTTCAGGGCGAGTAGCCGCTCCGGCAATATAATTAGCACGGCTGGAGGTATCGATGCCTCTAGTCTCGAGATACGCTGTAATCTGTGCAGTCCGGGTCGAGAACTCCAGTATTATCTCTCTTGGGATACCTTTTATATCTGCTCTACCGTTTACCGGTTGCTCCCATTCTACGCCAAGCTGGCTTCCGAGCTCATAGCGCAGAACTGCATGATACAAAGCATCTGCGGCAGCCCTATGAGCATAGAGACCACGCCCATCAAGAGCAGACCAATTATTCTCTAAGTCCGACCCCAAGTTGGCCACCACGCTATGTGTATGCAGGTGTGGATCGAGCGACCGTGTTGTACGGTGAAGGAAATTGGCTCCTACTATACCCTCTACTGGTAATATCAACTTCTCGTGGGTAGCAGAGGTACGTCTGACTGCCATACCATGACATTCAAGATAATCCAACGCTGTAGATACAGCACGATCATGGCTTGCCACCGTGGCAAGGGAAACCTCCTTTTCGCCTATACCTGCCAACAGGCTGACCGATTTTGGCGCACAAAAGGTCAGATCGAATCCAGATACCTTGACCCTACCCTGGCTAGCCGATAGTACATTGCCTGTCGTCGGATCGATACCAGCTAAAACTGAATACCACCTCTCCTTATCCACGTCTCCTTGCAGTTTTAGGCGGGATGATCCTTGCCCCATCCATTTACCGGCTGGTTCTACCTGTCTGTTTCCCAACACCCCCGTGGGCAATAGATAATAATCAGCTCTTCCACGACTGAGTTTTGAAATACGTAGCACCCTGACACCTCCAGGATGCATCATAGCATATAATGTATTTCTATGTCATTTCATGGTATAACGTTTCAGCGTACGAACTGCACACTCCTTCCCTAGGGTAGCCAATTCCGGGGGATTCAGTAGCTCTCCATAACCGGCCAACTGCATCAACAACCTTTCCAGGAACACCTTGCCACTCGAATGCATGGTCACAATAGCACCATCGCTATCTCGCTCTATAGACTCAAGTGGCAATGCCTCTATAATTGGCATCACTTTCGCATCTATCTTCAAAGTGACAACTGTTGCCTCAGGAGAAAATCCTACAAACGTGCTAGCAACCGAGAACGGCTTTGAGGGTTCAAGGCCATGAAGCCCCTTGCACACCTTGGCATCCAGAATAATTGCCTCATGGATTCTCGAGACTCTGAACCGCCTAGGAGCGTTTGCCAAGTGGCAGTATGTATCCAGATACCACTGTCCACCAATCGAAGAGAGCGATACAGGATCGACCACACGCCTCGACATTGCATCTCTGGACAACGAATAATAATAGATCTCGAGCTGCAAATCTCTATCCAGCGCCTGCCTGACAATTTCAATAGATTCAGGCGGTTGTTCCAGATGTGCCTTGATAGCTGCCATATTGCCGGCTTTTTCCAGCTTGTCCACTACGCTGGCAATAATATCATTGTCCTCCAATCCCGGTAATTCCTGCATTACTCTTGCTGCAAGAATAAACTCAAGTGCATCCCTCACGCTTACACGACGCTTTCTGATAAGTTCCTGCCCGGGGGTCACGTAAACGATATCTCCATCCACAACTATCTCCAATAGGGAATCAGGAGTATATGGGGGTATTCCACAGCATGCAGCCATTTCTAGGTCAGAGATGAGTTCATCGGTATTTATATGAAACCTCTGAGCAAGGTCAGATACAGACATGGTCCCCTTGGCAGCTAAAAGTACCAATATTGAAATCAACCGAGTCAATTTAGGACCTGATTTATTCCTAGGGCTCATTGCCTCTTCCTCCCAGGCGCATCTGATGAGAGGTCATCTTGAATAATGGATTCAATCCTTGCAACCATACCCTCTCGTATCTCCAGAGGAGCAAGTATCTCAGCATGATCACCAAGAGATAATACCCATGAATAGAGTGCTTCCGTATCCATAACGTCCAATGTAAAAACCACTCCCCGGCTATCACGTGATTGTACCTTGCTGCTACCGAGATCGGTCTCTACCTCTGACGCCAACGGATAATCGACAAGTACATCCACTTTGATGCCCTGTTCGTCGCCCAGCATCCAGATAGAATCTGCCCATCCTGAATGCCCTTGTGGGTCCTGCCCTGAGTTCCTCCCTGCGCCTTCTTGTGAACCCCACAAGAATATATCGTAGTCAGATGATGAATCTGACACTTCGACCACATCACCGTCTATCCTGTCCAATCTATATGTACGCCATGCGACAGTATCTATGTCCCAAGAAAGCAAGTACCACCGACCGGACACAAAGCGCAGCATTCTAGGTATGACCTTCCTGCCTATTCCTCTATATTGAAAGGTAATTAGATGATTATGTACTATGCTGCGATAGATAGATTCCAGCAAATCCCCTGTCGGTATACTTACAAAAAGATGTGCCAGGGAAGGTGGCACGTAACTACCTGCCTGGAATCGTGATACCGCAAGAACCATATTGAGCACAAGGTGCTCATCTGCTGTCAGTTCCAGCCTATCCAGATAATCATTTTCGATGGAGTAACCTAACTGCGAACGATCCTCATAGAGAGGTACAGTCTTGATTGTGATGCCCTCTTCAGCCAGTATCTTCCTGTCTCTATCAAACGCTTGCCGCCTGGCATCACGACCCGGAGGGTATCCTGGTACCTGAGTGGTTATATATTCCATTGTAAGCGGTAGCCGAGAGTTGCTGAGGAGAAGCACTAGATCAAGCAGTCTCTCCATGTGACTGATAGAAGTGTAGCCAGTAGAAGTGTCAGGATTACCGCCAGAGTGGGAACTGAGATGACGCATACTGGCAAAAGAATCGGCGTTCTCTGAGTGCTGTCCATACTGCCCATGCTCTCTGGAGCGAATCAATTATAGCTCCTCATAGCAACATCTACCCCTTGCGATATAATCGACTCTACCGCTTCAACTGCCTTACTTATACCACTATCGAGTAACTCTCTGTCGGTGCCCACCGGCCGTGAAAGAACGTACTTGGCTCCTACCTCTTTGCTTGGTGGACTGCCTATTCCTATACGAACTCTAGTAAAGCCACCACTATGAAGATGATCCATAATTGACTTGATTCCGTTATGCCCAGCCGCTCCGCCGCCCACTCTTATTTTTATCCTACCGGGATCTATATCCATCTCGTCGTGTACTACAATAAGAGAACTTATTTCGTCCAACGGAAACATCTTCAATACCGATCTTACTGAAACTCCAGATTCATTCATGTAAGTAAGAGGAATGGCTAAGAGCACCGCCTGATTACTCCTATTCACTTTTGCCAGGCGACAACCGGATGACCGATCTTTCTTGAAGTTAGCTCCAAGACGACCAGCTAAAATATCGACAGCATCACTCCCTGCATTGTGCCTGGTCCTGCTGTATTCAGTACCTGGATTGCCCAAGCCAACCACAACCGCACTAGGACGATCACCACCATCGTATGGAGTCTGCTTGCGGTGACCTAGCAAAATTAAGAAGAGCTGTCTTCTTCCCCGGAGCTCTCACCCGAGTTGCCTTCATCTACTGCCCCTTCCGCTGCCTGCTCCTCTCCGGCTCCCTCATCGCGAACACCTCTGGGCAATACTCCGGTGACTATCGTGGTATCAGGATCGTTCTCAATCTCTACATCACTTGGTACTTCTATATCCGACACCCTGAGCGACCCACCAGGTTGCAGTGGGGAAACATCCAATTCTACTGTATGAGGAATAGATTCCGGGCGAGCTTTGACCGTTACACTGAAAAGCTGTTGATCCACTATACCACCAGCCATCTGCAATTGAGAAGAGTGACCTATCAGAGTAATGGGGACATCTACGACAACGGGCTTATTGGGGTCAGTCACCTGAAAATCTACATGTATAACATTGCCCTTTACGGGATGGCGCTGGATGACCTTGGCCATCGCTGTATAAGATTTGTCACCTACCTGCAGTGAGAGTAATGCGTTAATTCCTGCTTCACCTTGTAGCGCGTGCCTTAATTCCTTGGCATCTATGTGTAGCGGACAGGGTTCAATACCCTGTCCGTAGAGTATGCCTGGAATCTTGCCCTCCCGGCGTAAGCGCCTGCTACCTCTGCTGCCCAACTGCCTACCTGTCTCTGCTTTCAAAATTGTCTCAGCCATAGTGGTGTTATTTTAGCATACCTACAGAGCCAGGTTGTCTCCACCGAATATCTCGGACACAGATGCATCTAGGAAGACCGCCTCTATGGCATCAGCTATGAGTTTGGCAACAGAAACAACGTGTAGTTTGGGGATCATTTTATCCGATGGGATAGGCAGGGTATTGGTTACAATAACCTTGGATATGACCGACTTGTCCAATCGTTGAATAGCCGGGTCAGACAATACCGGATGAGTAGCCATCGCCCATACATCACTGGCTCCCCTGTCCGTCAACAACTCTGCAGCTGCACAGATGGTACCGGCTGTATCAATCATATCATCTACGATTACGCACCTGCGACCTTCCACGTCACCCACTACCTGAAGGGCCTCCACCTCATTTATCGACCCCTTCGATCTACGCTTGTGAACCACCGCTAAGTCAGCACCGAGATGTTGACCGTAACGCTCTGCTACCTTCACTCTTCCTGCGTCTGGCGCAACAACTACCAGATCATCCCCGTCCACCCGATGAAGTTCACTCTCCAGAACCGGTAAAGCGGTCAGGTGATCAAACGGTATATCGAAGAATCCCTGTATCTGGCCGGAGTGAAGATCGACACTCACAACCCTGTCAGCACCAGCTACCTGCAACATGTCGGCAACCAGTTTGGCTGTAATCGGTTCACGCCCCGTTGCTTTACGGTCCTGCCGCGAATAACCGTAGTATGGACAGATGGCAGTAATTCGCTTGGCAGATGCGCGCTTGGCGGCATCTATCATGATCAACTGCTCCATAAGAGCGTCATTTACATTACGACTGTGTGTCTGAATTATAAAGACATCGGTACCACGCATAGACGAGTCGTAACGACAATGCATCTCTCCATTTGCGAACTCCCGTAAATGTGCCTCTGAGAGAACGACCTTCATATATGCCGCTATCTCTTCTGCCAGGGACGTGTGTGAACGACCGGTAACCAATGCAAGCCTGCGATGAGAAAGTAATTCCACACCGAAGAGGATAGCAGATAACAGAGTAGTTTGCTCGTTGATCCAGACAGGATGACCATACAGGGGGAGAACGGATGGTGGACGAGTTCATAAAATAAGGGTCAGAGCAGTTCCCTTTAGGGGTACTTACATTGTAAAAGGTAAAAGTCTCCCACCCTGTTGTTGCCCCTCCCACTCGATAGCCACACCTGGTACGCTAGGTGCCTTACATTGTAAAAGCCCCTCACCTTGCTGTTGTTTTCCCCTCAACCACTGTCCTCCACCCTGTTGTTGTCCTTACCATGCTGTTATCCATCAGTCTGCTACCTCCTATTGACAACTCGTCTTTTACCATTGCCAGTGTTCTGGTTCCTGGTAGATTTGCGCTTATATTCTGGATGTCGTGGATCATCTGGAGGAACAAAGTCTCTCTTCCCTCTACCTTTTACGAGTTGCCAGTTTGAATTGGTCTTTAGGTCATGGTGATACGAACAGAGACGATCCAAACTCTTCAAGGTAGTCATGTGCGTATATG
>JAJZWK010000036.1 GCA_021846725.1 Actinomycetes bacterium
GACCTCTTGGCAAATTCCATGGATCCACTCTGTATTCGGCAATGCTGCTGCAGTAGGAAGTGGCATAGCCGCTGCATTACGCGTAAAAGGAAGAGAGGATATACGTGTCGTCGCTCAAGCTGGTGATGGCGGAACTGTGGATATAGGTATAGGATGCCTATCCGGCATGCTCGAGCGCAACGACGACGTACTCTTTATCTGCTACGACAACGAAGCATACATGAACACCGGAGTACAGCGTTCGGGATCCACCCCTCCAGCAGCAAGAACGGCTACTACCGAGGCAATAGGGCCTCAACCGGGTAACAGATGGGGACAGGGCAAGAAAATGCCTCTTATAGCGATGGCTCACGAGATACCCTACGTGGCTACAGCTACTGTAGCCGAACTGCACGACTTAGAGTACAAGATAGAAAAAGCAATGTCATTCCGAGGTGCTCGCTATGTTCACATATTAGTACCCTGCCCGCTGGGCTGGGGTAGTGAACCAGCCAATACTATAAGAATTGCAAGACTGGCAAAGGAGACAGGAGTATTCCCAGTATTCGAAGCAGAACATGGAGAGGTAACCGGATCATCCAAAATCAGATCACGAGTACCAGTAGAAGAATATCTCATGTTGCAACGTAGGTATGCTCATCTATTCAAGCCGTCCAGACGAGATGATGTCATTGAGAAGATACAAGAAGAGGCTGACCGGAACATACGGCGTTTCAACCTACTTGATGAGGAGATCTGAGATTGGATAGACCTTTTGCTATCACCCTGCAACCAGGATCAAGCCGTGCCAACAAGACCGGTAGCTGGCGAACTGAACGACCAGTCTATGTCGATCTGCTTCCACCATGCAACGATGCCTGTCCCGCCGGAGAGAATATCCAAGGATGGCTCTACCACGCCGAAGAGAGGGGATATGAAAATGCGTGGAGAACTATAATGGTAGACAATCCCTTCCCTGCCATAATGGGAAGAGTCTGCTACCATAATTGTGAGACCTCCTGTAACCGGGGAAAGCTGGATGAAGCTGTAGGTATTAACGCTGTAGAGCGCTTCCTTGGCGACATCGCACTGGAATCAGCTTGGTCAATTTCTACGCATTCGGAGGTGCCCCCCAGTGGCCCCTTATCCTCTACGGGCAAGCCTGCAACCGGAAAGAGGGTACTTGTGGTCGGTGCTGGCCCTGCAGGTCTCTCAGCAGCTTACCATCTTAAAATTTTGGGTAACGACGTATCTGTTTACGAAGCATCTGGCCATCTTGGTGGAATGATGCGTTTTGGAATACCAGCTTACAGACTGCCTCGTGACATTTTGGACAGAGAGATCAAGCGCATAGTAGACCTCGGTATAGATATCGAACTCAATCATAAGGTGACCGATCTTCTAGCTGAGATGAAAGCAGGTAATTACGATGCAGTGTTTTTGGCAACCGGTGCAGAAATTGCCAGAAATGCATATATACCGGCAGGTGATTCTTCTCGTATTATCGATGCACTTTCACTTCTGCGATCGGCTCAGGATATGGAGAGTCCCCAACTCGGCAGATCAGTGGTGGTCTACGGAGGCGGCAATACAGCTATGGATGCAGCACGAACCGCTAAGCGCCTTGGTGCGTCAGAAGCTATAGTAGTATATCGTCGTACAAGAGATAAGATGCCAGCTCACGATATAGAGGTAGAAGATGCTGTCGAAGAGGGAGTAAAGATGCGGTGGCTATCTACTATAAATAAAGTAACCGAAGGAAAGCTTCTGCTGGAAAAAATGGAACTGGACGAGACTGGCTTCCCTCAGCCAACCGGAGAGTACGACGAGCTTGCCGCTGACAGTGTCGTCCTCGCTCTTGGCGAAGAAGCTGATCTCTCCCTTCTTGAGAATATAGACGGTATCGAGATAAACAATGGGGTAGTACAGGTCAATTCAGCAATGATGACAGGGCATCCTGCTATCTTTGCCGGAGGTGATATAGCTCAAAAAGAGCGAACGGTTACCGCCGCCATAGGAAATGGTAAAAAAGCAGCCCGAAATATAGACGCATGGCTGAGAGGCATAACTTCACCAGATAGTAGCAGGCATCCACTGGCTGATTGGTCGCGCCTAAATACATGGTACTATTCCGATGCTCCCGCAACACTGCGACCCAAACTAGACTTGGTACGGCGCCAATCCACCTTTGATGAGGTGGTGATAGGACTAGATGAGAGCGATGCCCTGTTCGAGGCACGCCGATGCATGTCATGTGGAAATTGTTTCGAATGTGATAATTGTTATGGAGTCTGTCCAGACAATGCAGTAATCAAGCTCGGTCCGGGTATGCGATACGAATTCGACTACGACTACTGCAAGGGATGCGGCATATGCGCAACGGAGTGCCCGTGCGGTGCAATCGATATGCTCCCTGAAGATTAGTACGTACGTAATATACGTACGTACTAACGCCAAATTCCTGGTGTAAATACGATGTAAATATCACCCATGAAAGTAGGTGTTTTCCCCGTTGCAATACATGCAAAATGGATACATAATAAAATCAATGGATAGTGCGTTCTTGGGTGATATCATTGTTCAGAGTAGCAGGCAAAGGTCATCCACGCTCCTCTATCCTGACCGTAAAGGCAGTGCATCCTGGTTGGGCATGGGAACTCCTGATTAGGAATGGAAACATGAGAAAGGAGCTTGCAGATGATAGAGGGAGACAGCCACGAAAGCCACGTACCGACACTACCGGTCATAGGCCATTGGCTGGGAAACGAGAAAGTTGGGGATAAAGGGGGCGAACGGATGGACAGTAAGAGAGGAACTGGACAGCTAGGTAGCCGGGGAGAAACTTGGCAGACAAACAACCGGATAGATAACGACCATGAGAGCAAGAAAGTGGCATACCCATTCAAAGGGGAGAAACCTCTTGTTGTCGTCCTTATGGGCTATCCGGGATCTGGCAAACAAATACACGCAGAGAACATCGCTCGTAGGCTGAGCCTGCCTCACATATCCATGGGCGGGATACTGAAAAGGGTTTCAGCTATGGATTCACGCATTGCCGATATCGCTGCACGCCACCGACAGGTAGGTGCATTATTGCCAGATGAACTAGTCATTGACGTACTCGCTGAAGCACTCTCAGAAGACCACAATCCCAATGGATTTGTTCTGCAAGGCTTTCCAAGGACACTTCGCCAAGCCGAAGCACTGAACGAACTAACCGGCACATATGATATCGGACTCATACTGAACTTGGTAATACCGCGACCGGTGCTAGTACACAGACTACTTGCACGCAGGAGTTGCCAAGAGTGCGGAATGCCTTACGGAGTTGTCGGCGAAACGATCATACCGGCACGATGCAACTACTGTGGAGGAAAGATATCGCCCATAGAAGGATATACCGTCAAGTCTCTTCACGATAGGCTGGCTCATTACGATCATCTATTCAAGCCGGTCATTACCAGGCTCGCCTCTATCCATCCGTTCGTATCCGTAGATGGTGTCGGTCTACCAGAATCTATATCGGCACGTCTCACCAGGGCAGTAGCAGCACATCTTGGACATCCATCCATATCGGAGAGTAGCACTACCGTTAACCGCAACACTTCGCTAGAACAGGCAGGAGCATGAGAGGAGTATCAAACATAACATGAAACTGGCATTCAGTTGCCCGGCATGTGGCAAAGATGACTTCGAGATCGTTCGCAGTAACGATGATAAAATCAATTTCCTCTGCACCAACTGTGGCGCATGCTGGCATCAATGGGCTGGATACCTAATCCGTGTCAGCGAGCTGAACGGCTGCAACGGATGTGACCATCAATATCCATGTGTAGCTCCGGTAAAAACAGCCTGAGCTGATCATGGGAGCAGTCTACCTTGTCTCTACCTTGTCTGCCCGTATTGCTTGTCTGCCCGTATTGCCCAGTCCACTCCAAAGTAGCCTGAGCCAATCATGGGAATAGCATACCTTTCCTGTCTGTATGGTCCATTCCAGGTCAAAACAGCCTGAGTCGATCTGAGTCAATCTGAGTAACGGTCTTATACACGAAAGACAGGATAGAAAATATTTAGATACTTAGAGGTTTGAGAGGATCAGCGGACATTCTCCGAATGCCCGTATTTTCGCTCCTCCATCCTGCTCATTTCCCCTACGTCTTGCTCATTTCCAAAGAATCAGTAATACAAAAATGGCACAAGGCACCCAAGAGCAAGGGGTGCAAGTTGCTCTATAAGGTACCTCATGCCACATATAATTATACATTACAACGAAACCCTTCCGTTAGCAGTCAGTTGCTGGTCAGTTGCCGAGAAGGGTTCGAAGCTGATACTGATACTGATACTGCAACTGCATAATACACGGCATAGGCTCATGCAGCTACAGCATGTTTTCTACTCGGTAGCCACCTATGCAGCCGCTCCAGTACTAGTTGAGCTACTTGAGGAGGAGGTAGAGCTGGATGCATGTGTCGAAATGCCTACTTTCTTCCCAAGTTTGAGCCCACTTAAAGGCAGTATCACTGTAGCATGTCCAGAACTCTCCATGAGCACTACCCGTGCGCCATCTTTGAGTGCTGCCTTGCGAGGCTCATGAGTAGTCGAGCTGATTGATGCAGTAAACGACTGCCCGTCAATACGCTTGATGGTAATAGAGGTAGCCGATAGTGCCGTCACGGTGCCCCTTTCTATTTCGACCACCTTGTCACCACTCTTCGTGTGCAAGGTTACCTGGACTCCAATAGCATGGCGTGCCATTTTGGCTGCATGGGAAAGTTCGCGATGCAATATGCCTTTCATCAAACTACGATGATGCGCCTTTGAACCATGATGAGTGCCCTTGGCATGTGTAGATCCCGGAGCTACCGTAGTGCTTGTCGGAGCAGGGGGCTGGGTAGAGGAGGTTAAAGCAAATGCCCCTCCTGCCACTCCTGCAACGGCCAGTACACCAACGATTGTTCCGATCGCTACGCTCTTGGTGATATGTCTTTTTAGCTTATCTTTCATATTCTCTCCTTTCTTGTCGTATTTAGTATTGCTATACGTTTAGTATTGCTATACGCCAAGCTTCCACGGAGCATGTCTCCGGGCAAAACTTATCCATGTCGCTTAGTGCTATTTAAGTTATACACCCAAAAATCGGTAATACAATGAATTATTTGTTAGGGAATTATTATCAGTTTTCCTGCCTGCTCTCCTCTATGCAACCTCTCGAAAGCGCTTCTCGCGTCACCAAGGGGCGTTACACTGTCTACCTGCGGATATAGCCAACCCGCCGCAACCAGATTGACTAACGTACGAAGTTCATGGTAGGTGCCCATAGTAGAACCGGCAATTCTGATCTGACGCCAGAATATCCTCTGCAACATAGCCGGCGGGTTGCCACCACCCGTTGCACCTGAAACAACCACTATTCCATCAGGCTTGACCGAACGCAGACTCAGTTCCCATGTCGGCGCTCCTACGGTTTCAATCACTGCATCTACCCCACCTGATGTATATCTCTGAATTTCTCTAGCAGATTCCACAGAGGATTCAAATGCGGCAATGGCCCCCATCCTAAGCGCGTAATCTCGCTTTTCCTGGGTTCTGGCTGTGGCTATCACTCTTATACTGCCAAGTGCTGCCAACTGGATCGCTGCTACTGCCACGCCGCCGGTGGCACCATTAACCAGAATGGTATCCCCAGGAGATAACCTGGCTCGTCCGTACAGCATGTGGTAGGCGGTCAGATATGTCGTCGACAGGCTTGCAGCCGCCACAGGCGATACACCTTCGGGAAGCGTTATCAGATTGGCAATTGGCACAACAAACAGCTCAGCCAGCGTACCTTGATAGTTGCCTTCACTCAACAATGCCATATCATGACAGAGCAATTCATTCCCAGATCGACATGCCAAGCATGTTCCACACGATATAACGGGATAAGCCACTACTTCTGTCCCGATAGGTGGAGCGCTAGGAGGAACTTCCTCTTGTCCGTAAGCAACTATCCTACCTGCTCCATCACAGCCCAGTACCTGCGGAGGGGAAATCGGCCTGGAGGATACCCCTTGGAGTGTCCAGAGGTCATGGTGATTCAGAGATGCTGCCTCCATCTTCACCAGCACCCACCCGGGAGGCACTAACGGCTCGGGTAGCTCCCCTACAGTTAGATTCGCCAAGGGATCCGTGTCGTCTACTTTATTGAGTCTCTCTGCACTCTGGCCTGCAACGGCCTCCTCCCTTGCTCTATCGCTTTTTGGACTTTCCTGATCATTCTGTCTTGCCTGATCATTCTTTAGATTTTCAATACTCGAAAGATATACAGCCTTCATGAACCACTATTCCTTAATTCTGTAAAAAACCTTACTAATAGATCGCTGACTTCACCTGCGAGTAGGCCTTGCTCGACCTGCACCTGGTGATTAAGGCGTGGATCGTCACACAAGTTGTACAGCGAGCCACAGGCACCTGCCTTTGGATCAGCTACAGCATAGACCAATCGCTTTACACGGCTCAGCACCAACGCACCCGCACACATAGGACATGGTTCCATGGTTACATATACCTCTACTCCCTCCAGACGCCACGTACCCAACGCAGCCGCCGCATCACGCAGCGCCAACATCTCAGCGTGAGCCGATGGGTCGGCAGTTTTCTCCCTCTCGTTGTATCTCTCTGCAAGTACGTTCCCATTCAATGCCACTACCGCACCTACCGGCACTTCCCCGACATCTACTGCCCGTTTAGCTTGCTCAAAAGCCAACTTCATCATCTTCAAGTCGACATGAGTAAAATCATTCATTATAGTATGTTAATACTAGTGGTTGTCCCGTGAATGACGTGACATTATACGTAAAAGAACCAAGGTCGTCATCTGACAGACGGGAACCTATGGTCATTTACGAGACATTACACTAGCTAGTTGGAGAATGATCGGAGGTATAAAATGGCAGGAACCGTTATCCTGGGAGCGGCAAGAACTCCCATAGGCAAGTTGTCAGGGACACTTGCCTCTTCCAGCGCAATGAGCCTTGGTGCTGTTGCAATCAAAGAGGCATTACGACGTGCAGGTGTGACACCCGAAAAAGTCGACTACGTATTCATGGGACACGTGCTTCAAGCTGGCCAAGGGCAGATAACCGCACGACAGGCAGCCACAGGAGCAGGAATAGCCATGGACGTACCATGTACCACGGTAAACAAAGTATGCCTATCGGGGATGAATGCCATTTACCTCGCTGATCTTATGATAAATGCAGGTGAAGCTGATATAGTTGTGGCAGGTGGAATGGAGTCAATGACTCAAGCCCCTTACCTACTTCCCCAGGCCAGACAGGGTTACCGACTTGGAGATGCAACCATTATAGATTCAATGATGTATGACGGCCTGACCTGTGCCTTCGACCAGTGTGCTATGGGGAAGTCCACAGAGAATTACAATATGGCAACAGGCATATCGAGAGATCGGCAAGATGCCTTTGCTGCTCTATCTCATGAACGTGCTGCAAACGCCCAAAAGAGCGGACGGTTCGCCATGGAAATAGCGCCGGTCACCATACCACAACGCAAGGGAGACCCGATAGTGGTTGACTCGGACGAAGGAATCCGCCCGGAAACCACAGTAGAGTCACTTAGTAAGCTCAAGCCAGCCTTTTCCTCCGACGGTACAATTACTGCCGGCAACGCCAGCCAAATATCAGATGGTGCCGCTGCGGTGGTAGTAGCCTCCGAGGCCGCTGCGGAGAAGTTCGGCATCAAGCCATTGGGAAGGATACTCGGCTATGGCCAGGTAGCCGGTCCTGATGCTTCACTACTCCACCAGCCATCTGGCGCCATACGCAAAGCATTGGAGAAGTCTGGAAAGTCCCTTGGTGACATTGACATCTTTGAGATAAATGAGGCATTTGCGGCAGTTGGGTTGGCATCCATGGACGATCTTGGGATAGACGAAAAAGTATGCAATGTAAACGGTGGAGCCATAGCTCTCGGACACCCGTTGGGAGCATCAGGTGCCCGTCTGGTGGTCACCATGCTGTATGAGATGCAACAACGAGGAGCATCGACAGGAGCCGCAGGACTCTGTGGCGGCGGTGGACAGGGGGATGCGATTATTCTCTCCGCATCCTGACCAGACACGCCACGCAAGCCCCTGGCTCTAGCCATGAGAAGAATGTCAGGATACAACTAGGCACCCCAACGTTGTGGTAGGATCGTAGCCGATATGCGATTATTCTCTCCGCACCCTATATCCTGATGAATACACCCCTACGCACATCATCTGAAGAATGGCGTACCCATGATGTATGGGCAATTTCACTCTCTGCATTCTTCGCTGATCTCGGCTACCAGGGAGTACTGGCTGGGTTGCCTCTTTTCATGGTAATCGCCCTCCATGCCTCTGTAGCCCTATATGGCCTGGCAATGGCTCTTGGGTTTGGAGGTGGGTCATTAATAGCCTACCTGGGTAGCAGACTTGGAGACAGGATCGGACATCGCAAATTGGCTATAATAGGCAACTCTGCAATACCACTTCTATCTCTGACTGCCCTGGTTGCCAGTCCTGCCGCGGCAATTACCTTTTTCTGCACCGGATGGTGGGCAAGAAACCTGCGATCACCATCAAGACGGGTGATGCTGACTAAAAGCACGACCGAAAATACTCGTACTCAAGCGTTTGGATTCCTTCATGCACTAGACATAGGAGGAGGTATATTCGCAGGAATCTATATGATAGTCTCTGTAGCTGAAGGACTCAGCTACAGGTATGTCTTTTTAGGAACTATCATCCCTATAGTTATATCGACCTTCTGCCTTACGATAACAGATCATAACTTGGATCACAGCCCAAACAGCTGGTCAACGCCCCGCAAAAGAAGCAATAAATCCGGTTCCCTCCCTGCTAATGAGGATGCTTCCAGCGAGATTGATGTAGAAACTGCCGGTAACTCAACCGCTACTGCTATCACCACTCCTGCAGATGTCACCTCTCCTGCTCCTATCACCACTCCTGCAGATGTCACCATCACCGCTCAAACTGACTCTATCGTGGAGGATGGAGGGGATGTCACCACCCCTGCAGATGTCACCATCACCGCTACAAACGCGGTAATTACCACCAGACCAACCGACAAAACTGTTACTGGCTTATCCGGTACGCCACCCACCGTATCACTCAGTAAGCCAACACTACCTCGTAATGCAATACTAGCCATACTAGCTGCAACCGTTCTATTCGGGTTCAGCTCTTACAGTGTGGGGTTCCCGATACTGACAGCATCTAGGGGAGCTCATAGTCCTGCCCTAGGGTTGGTCGCATTCTTGGTCTTCAATACAGTATCGGCAGCTACAGGGATGGCTCTTTCTGGACATCTCGGCTCTACCTGGCATAGACGTTTCCGTAATCTTGGCATATTTGGCTATCTACCCGCTGCAATCGGAGCTGCACTACTGGGAATATCTGCTGACTTGAAACTGCCTTACCTGGTCATACTCCTTTCAATTGCTATTCTTGGAGTATCACTCGGCATAGTAGAGACACTAGAACCCTCCATAATGTCGGTCATTCGACCCGAAGGTGGCAGCGGATTTGGTCTACTGTCCGCTTACCGGAGTGCCGGATTGTTTGCCGGTAACCTAATAATGGGGTTGCTCTACACATTGGGAGCTGCCTGGTCATACGGATATGCAGCAATTATAGCCTTCGTCGGAGCATCTATCCTCCTGCTCACCATGAGATCGAGGAGCTGGTCCCGTGACACATGAGCAACTAATTACGTATTATTCGTAATTGCTAGCCTGGCATCCTCCCCATAGACAAAGCCAGGGGCTTGCGGAACGTGTTGGGTCAATCATCAATCGCATGTCGGCCTGAAAGCGCTCTGCTAAGTGTCACCTCATCGGCATACTCCAGATCACCGCCTACTGGCAACCCACTGGCTATTCGACTCACTTGTACACCTCTATCCTTGAGATAACGTGCAATCCAAGCTGCCGTGGCATCGCCCTCCACCGTGGGGTTGGTGCATACAATCACCTCTTTAATCCCCTCTGACTCTATCCTCGACATTAATTCACCTATCTTGAGCTTCTCCGGACCAATTCCATCTATCGGACTTATTGCCCCATGAAGTACATGATATTTACCCCTGAATGCATTGGATCTCTCCAGGGCGATTACATCTCGAGGATCCTCCACCACGCATATTGTAGAACTGTCTCTACTGCTAGAAGCACAGATATGACACAACTCTCCCTCTGATATGTTAAAACACCTACTACATAGCCGCGTACTATCCTGCAGGGAGGCAATAACAGATGACAGACGCAAAAGCCTGTCCGGTGATACCTGAAGAAGATAAAAAGCTATACGCTGAGCAGATTTTGGTCCTATTCCCGGAAGCAATCCGAGTTCGTCAATCAACTCCTGTAAGTGCTTTGGGTATATTTGACCAATCATATATAATTATAAATCCTCTCTGCTATTACCTTGAACTAATATTGCTCCATGCTTTATCGCTCCCTGGCCTGGATTTTCCGAGTCTTGGGATATCAGCAATTCGGAGTGAGATCCGAATGGCGAATCGAGTCGCAACATCTCAAATCGTCCCGGAACTGCATCTATGCAAGCAACCTCACCTCCTGGGTGACCGATGTTTTTCACTGGATTGCGCATATAATTGGTAACAAGTGAGGACCTGACCTGCATTATCATGGCGGGTGAAGCTACTTTTTTCGAATTGTGGGGCGTTTGACACCAGGCACCTGAATCAATCAGATTCATAGCTCTTCTACCCCTGGAAATGCCTCACGAATATGCTCTTCTACGGGTCTCCTACTTGGCGCTATATGCTCAGCCTCCGATGAGTTGTTAGCACGCAAGGTTTGTTCAGGAAGTGAGTCACCAACAGATTGCTCATCAGTAGACGACTTATGTAACAGCTTGGCTGAACTATCTGCTGCCGGATACTCAGCTTCCTTTGCGCCCTCCACAACAAGTTCAATCGTAGCAGGAACACCAAAATACGATGAGATCGCATCTTCCACCTCTTTACTGCTCTGCTTGCATGCCTGCAGGTATGCGTCATTAGGCAATGCCATGACCGCTGTGTGACCGTCCACAGCAACAAAACGTGACGGTGCATAACGACTCTTGGCCTTTGATGAAAGGGTACTCAATATGACATCTCCCCACGCCATTGTCAATGAATCTCGGTTGAATTCCCTCTCTCCTACCTTATCGCTAGTCATGATTGGGGCAGTGGCTGGCGATGCAGCTTCTCCACTGCCTGCTTCACCGGCAGAACTATCATCTTTTGCTGACCTGCTATCTGTATCTTCCTCATCTTCCTTACTTACCGATGATCTACCTACCAACGATGTATCTTCTGACAAAATACCTACCGAAGACATACCTACCGACGGGGTACGCTTGAATGCCCCCAACGCCTGTCCAGAAGGGGTACGCTTGAATGCCCCCAACGCCTGTCCAGAAGGGGTAACCTCATTGTCAGCGTCGCTGCTTTTACTACCGCCACCGTACCCAGCAGAACTCCTGTCACTATCATCATCATTACCGCCCTGGCTTTTAGTGCTATCCTTGCCATAATACCCGCCACTGGCACGGTCATCACTGGCACGGTCATCACTGGCACGGTCATCACTGGCACGCTGTTCATTACGGATGGGGTAGGTATGCTCGCTCTTAGCTGTCGGAGTTTTCAATATACTACTTACCTGTCTCTCCAAGCGGTCGATACGTTCGACTAAATCAGCATACGAATCCCCTACCGGTAACATACATGATTTAATCAATACCGACTCAAGCTGCACTCTAGAATCAAGTGAATCACGCATATATACCAATGTCTCGCCAAGTAACTCCATGGTTCTGACCAGGGCAGGTAACCCCATCTCACGTGATACGTTCGAGCATCGTTCCAGGTCAGATCCGCTTAATGTAACCAGCTGGGGTGCCAAACTCGCAAGAAAACCTTGCCGTAGATAGTCGGCAATCTCTACAGCCAACTGAGCAGGGTCCAATCCTAACGATATAGCCCGGGCAAGTTCTATCATTACTTGTGCACTATTTCTGGATGCAAGCGCCTCTACAATTCTCTCCACATATCCGTCATCATCTTCTACCTGTCCAACAATTGCTATCTGCTCAAGTGCCGACAGTGCATCGCGCGCAGATCCTCTCCCTTTTTTGGTTGCAGCAAGAATGGCACCCGTTGGCAATGATATCTCTGCACGATTGGATACATCATTTAGTAGGTTCTCCAGAGATTCAGGAGATATAAGACGGAACTCATAATGTTGTGTACGACTTCTGATGGTAGGAATTACCTTCTGTGGATCCGTAGTTGCAAGAACGAATACGACATGAGCAGGTGGCTCTTCCAGTGTCTTGAGCAACGCGTTTGAAGCTGAGGTGGAAAGCATATGGATCTCATCAATGATGTACACCTTCCAACGCCCCGGAGTAGCAAGTGCTGTCTTGGAGACTAAATCTCGTATGGCATCCACGCCGTTATTCGATGCGGCATCAAGTTCGTATACGTCCAGTGAAGATCCCTCTCTTATTGCCACGCAACTTGGACACTCATCACACGGTTCCCCTCCGACGCTATTGGTGCAGTTAAGAGCTTTAGCGAGTATACGAGCGCATGAAGTTTTACCTGTGCCACGAGGGCCACTAAACAGGTACGCGTGAGCCACCTTTCCTTCGCTCACAGCATGAGTCATCGCCATAGTAACGTGCTGCTGACCTACAATATCTCTGAACTGCTGTGGCCTGAATCGTCTGTACAGAGCCTGGTACTCATTCTCTGGCGGATTAATTTCATCGACCATGCACCTTACACTACCAGAAATAGAGGATGGTACTTGCACTACCAGATTAAACCATGTGACCCATATATTTCTGTCCAATCAAACAACCGGCATGCAAGGAAAAACCACCAAAGCGGCCAGGTTTACTGCGGCACCCGAGAAAAACCGCTGAGAGCTGCTGCCTTCCGACCCTGACTCGGTTCACGGACACTCGTCGCGCAGGACCCGACCGCACTGATAGTATATCACTTGGCGGAAGCTGTTATCTCCTGCTAATGTAGTGTCTCATAAATAGCGTGATGTTATCCGGCGCTTGGAAGTAAAGATAAGAACCGGTGAACTCCCAAGACACAGCATGACTATAAAACGCGTCATCTGGTCGATGGGAACCAATGGTTATTTAAGAGACGCTACACTTATACAGCAAGGAGGAGTGCGAGAGCGGACGAATCGGCACGCCTGGAGAGCGTGTGTGGGGCAACCCACCGTGGGTTCGAATCCCACCTCCTCCGCTTTT
>JAJZWK010000037.1 GCA_021846725.1 Actinomycetes bacterium
ACAACTACAGGGTAGTAGCATATGATTTTGGAATCAAGCATACGATACTCGACCATCTAAAACAGTTCGCCAGAGTGTCGGTAGTGCCTGCAGGATTCGCTGCCAATGATGCACTCTCTCTCGACCCTGATATAGTATTCCTGTCCAATGGTCCCGGCGATCCAGCTGCTCTGGACTTACAGGCCAGCATAGTCTCTGACCTCATAGGACATATCCCAATCTTTGGAATATGTCTCGGACACCAAATCTTGGCACGTGCTATAGGTGCTGAAACCTACAAGCTGCCGTTTGGTCATCATGGAGGTAATCATCCTGTCAAAAGGTTGGCTACCGGTAGAGTAGAAGTAACCAGCCAAAATCACAACTACGCAGTCAGCAGTAATTCACTGAAATCGTGTGGTGCAATGGTCACACACGTAAACCTGAACGACGGGGTAGTAGAGGGCATGTGTGTGGACAATGCCCGAATTGAGTCGGTGCAGTATCACCCCGAATCATCACCTGGTCCGCACGATTCTGCGTATCTCTTCGACTCGTTGAAAAAGTTGATACAAGATAATAGGTCGGCACGAGATAGTTAGATGATAGAAGACGATGAACATGCACAAAAGAATGGACTCCTGTCACAAGATGGTGGGTCACAAGATGGTGGGTCACAAGATGGTGGGTCACAAGAGATGGTGGACTGACAATGCCGAAGCGTACTGACATTGAATCTATATTGATAATTGGGTCAGGACCTATAGTGATAGGGCAGGCCTGTGAATTCGACTATTCAGGTACTCAGGCTTGCAAGGTACTGCGTCAAGAAGGGTACAAAGTAATCCTTGTAAATTCTAATCCTGCAACGATAATGACTGATCCAGATATATCTGATAAGACTTATATCGAGCCATTGGATATACAAACCGTACAGGCGATTATAGAGCGCGAACACCCTGATGCCTTACTGCCTACATTGGGTGGTCAGACTGCACTTAATCTGGCCATGCAGTTGCATAGCTCAGGCATTCTGGATGCAAATGGCGTTCAATTAATAGGTGCTAGTGTAGACGCTATCTCTACCGCAGAAGATCGTGAACGCTTCAAAGAGGCAATGATGGGAATTGGATTGGTTGTACCTGCCGCTGATTTTGCTCACAGCCTTGAAGAGGCAGAAAATATAGCCTTATCCATAGGTTTTCCCGTAATGGTACGCCCCAGTTACGTACTTGGAGGTGCCGGCACTGGAACTGCCGCAGACTTGGACCAGTTCCGTAAGCGTGCGACAGAAGGACTTGCATCCAGCCCTGTACATACCATACTGGTCGAACGATCTATAGCCGGCTGGAAGGAGTACGAGCTAGAGCTGATGCGTGACAACAATGATAACTGCGTAGTCGTCTGCTCGATAGAAAATATGGATCCCATGGGAGTGCATACAGGCGATTCCATCACGGTTGCCCCTGCTCAGACTCTGTCGGATTGGGAGTATCAACAGATGCGTGATGATGCATTCGCCTGCATAAGAAGAGTAGGAGTTGAGACAGGCGGATCCAACGTACAGTTTGCCGTAAATCCGCAGGATGGTTCCAGAATGATTATTGAAATGAACCCAAGGGTATCCCGCTCCTCGGCATTGGCATCAAAGGCCACCGGCTTCCCGATTGCCAAGATTGCAGCAAAACTGGCAGTCGGCTACAGACTTGATGAGATTCCAAATGATATAACCTCCAAGACTCCAGCCTGCTTCGAGCCGGTTATCGACTACGTAGTAACCAAGATACCGAGGTGGGCATTTGAAAAGCTACCGGGTGCCCCGGAACAGCTTGGTACACGCATGCAATCGGTAGGCGAAGTAATGGCCATAGGACGTACATTCCCCGAATCACTTCAAAAAGCGATACGCTCACTAGAAAAGGGGCACGCCGGACTAAACTGTGACGACAATGAGTCACTATACGACTACCTCAGCAACGATGAACTCCTATCATTGCTATCAGAGCCTACCCCTGACAGAGTATTTCATCTGGAAGTGGCCATTAGGAGGGGGATCCCGATAGATGAAATCGCACGGCATAGCAAAGTGGACAGCTGGTTCATAAAGCAGATCGAACTGATCGTGCTTGCACGCAAAGCGATGGATCGCATGCGCGAATCCGGATCAAGCGTCGATTCTATCGATCAAGAAGCATGGCTTTACCTGAAGAAGTTAGGATTCTCTGATACCCAGATTGCCTACGCCTTTGGAATCACCGAACAAGAAGCTACAGCAGCGCGCCTTGCTAGTGGCATATACCCATCCTATTCGGCAGTAGACACCTGCGCAGGAGAATTTGCCGCATCCACTCCCTATCTCTATTCATCTTATGAACAATCTGGTGACCTCCCACCCTCTGGAAAAAACAGGGTCATGATTCTTGGCTCAGGTCCCAACCGTATCGGTCAAGGGGTAGAGTTTGACTATTGTTGTGTTCATGCCGTCTTGTCCCTAAGAGATGCCGGTTACGAAACTATCATGGTAAACTGTAATCCTGAGACCGTATCTACAGATTACGATACCGCAGATCGTCTTTACTTCGAACCGTTGACCAATGAAGACGTTACCAATATAATCAACGAAGAAAAGAAGTACGACAATGACACCAGTAAACTACTGGGTGTAATAGTAAGTCTGGGTGGCCAGACCCCGCTCAAGCTGGCATCGACAATCCCCAGTGATCTTATCCTGGGAACTTCTCCCAACTCTATAGAGGCCGCAGAGGATCGCGGACTGTGGAGTAACCTGCTCAAAAAATTGGGTATTCTGCAACCACCCGGAGGTATGGCCAGATGTTCCCAAGAAGCACTTGATATCGCCGAAGAAATAGGTTATCCAGTACTGGTGCGCCCAAGTTATGTCCTTGGTGGTCGAGCCATGGAGATAGTCTATGACCCAGAAAGATTACGTAAAGCCGTCAATGAGATGCAGTCCGTCCTTGCCAGGGAGGGGGCGGGAGAGGAAGAACGCCCTGTCCTGGTAGACAAATTTCTCGAAGATGCCATAGAGATCGATGTAGATGCTATCAGAGATGTTACCGGCTATACATATATAGGTGGCATCATGGAACACGTCGAAGAAGCTGGAATACACTCAGGTGACTCGGCCTGTGCAATTCCTCCTCCTACGCTGAGTGAACACATACTGTCTGTGCTCGAATCTCATACTTCACGAATAGCCGATGCACTTGAGGTAGTAGGTCTGATAAACATCCAGTATGCTGTAAAAGACTCTGAGGTGTATGTCATAGAGGCAAATCCCAGGGCATCACGCACCGTCCCGTTTGTCTCCAAAGCTACCGGCGTGCCGCTGGCCAAAATCGCTGCGCGGGTCATGCTGGGTAGTACTCTTCGCGAACTGATGGATCAGGGTATGCTCTCTCTCGACAACCCGGACGGACGCTCCAGCACAACCGGATATTTCAGTGTAAAGGAAGCTGTTCTTCCGTTTAGCAGATTTCCTGACGTAGATAGCCTACTTGGACCGGAAATGCGCTCTACAGGAGAGGTAATGGGGGTCAGCAGCTCGTTTGGTATTGCATTCGCCAAGAGCCAGCTTGGTGCCAACGGTAAGTTGCCTATGTCTGGTACCATCTTTATGTCGTTAGCCGACCGCGACAAAGATGCATCCACCAACATCGCATCTACCTTCAATGAGTTGGGCTTTTCGATAGCAGCAACTGAAGGCACCGCCAACCATCTGGAGTCGCATGGCATCCCAGTAAAAATACGAGTAGCCAAGGTAACTGGCGGGACTGGCGATGACAATACCTCTATCAACTCAGTTGCTGCACCCGGTCCAACACTCAGTAACGAAAACCTATTGCCCAGTGCAATAGACCTGATATCAGCCGGACAGATACAGTTGGTAATCAACACTCCACGCGGTAGAGGGTCCAGAGCCGATGGTCAGTATATACGCAATGCCGCTACCGCTGCTCAAATACCCTGCATTACGACCATTGCTGCAGCTCGCGCCCTGACTAATGGACTAAAGGAGTGGTATAACAGCCCATTTAGTGTAATAAGTCTTCAGGAAATACACGGGACTGACCACTAAGTGTTCAAACAACCCATCCAATTCGCAAGATTAGCGGGACGATCCCATATAGACATGTCTGTAGCTGTCGGGACTGTCCATCTCAAGTCCCCAATAATGACTGCATCGGGAACTTCAGGATACGGGGTAGAGCTTGCAGGTTACATGGACTTGGAAAAGCTTGGTGCCGTGGTAGTCAAATCAATGGCTGTATTCGATTGGCCGGGAAATCCTGCCCCCAGAGTCTGCTCGGGTCCGGCATCGATGATCAATTCAGTCGGCCTACAAGGAAGGGGAATATCCTGGTGGCTGAGTAAGCAACTACCTAAATTGGTAGAACATAGATGTACCGTAATAGCCAGTATCTGGGGAAGGACTCCTGACGATTTCGAACAAGCCGCCAAGCTCTTAGCACCAGCATATGGCATCTCGGCAATCGAGGTGAACGCGAGCTGCCCAAACATTGAAGATCGCAATCATATCTTCGCCCACTCGGCCATCGCCACTGCCAACATAGTAAGGGCATCATTATCCAGCGGTCTACCTGTATGGGTAAAGCTATCGGCGAATACTGCAGATCTTGTAGACATTGCAGGTCATGCCATTGAGGCAGGAGCCGAGGGTATAGTCCTCATCAACACTCTGCTGGGAATTGCCATTGATATAAATAAGCGCCGTTATGTCCTTGGCTCGGGTCAAGCAGGTGGAGGAGTATCGGGGCCAGCCATACGTCCAGTAGCGCTGAGAGCAGTACATGATGTCCGTAAAGCCTTTCCAGAGATTGGCATCGTAGGGGTAGGAGGGATATCACGAGGTAGACATGCAGTAGAGATGATGATGGCAGGAGCAAATGCAGTGCAGGTAGGTACTGCTACGATTCTGGACCCAAGAGCTCCAATCAAAGTACATAAGGAACTCATGAACTGGTGCAGGATGAATAGGGTCACCAGAGTAAGAGACCTATCGGGATGTATAATTGGCGAGGATGATACAAGCAACTATGCTCCTGAACGCGACTCTGAAAGTGCAGGAAACAAAAGACCAGACGATACAATCACCGATGAGACGTAAAAAGTGGCAATTCGCAATCAATTACCCACAAGATCATCAAATAACGGAATAATCAGGAAATGGCAATAACGACTGAACAGCTAAAGAACCACTTGGCACTCGCTCTGGACACCGACAGTCTGGATCATGCTTTGGAACTTGCAGAATCATGTAAGGAAGTATTTGGAGTAGTCAAGGTAGGATTGGAGCTGTATTCAGCATATGGGCCGGAGGTCATTCATAGACTCATAGACAAAGGCTTTCAGGTTTTCGTCGATCTCAAATTATACGACATACCAACCACCGTAGAGAAAGCATCCAGAGTACTGTCAAGATACGGCTGCACCTATCTGACTGTACATGCAGCAGCAGGCAGGGCTGCCCTGACCGCAGCCGTAAAAGGTGCAGCACGGGGAGGTCATGAATCAGGTAACCTCCCAGCAAAGATATTGGCAGTCACTGTACTCACCAGTGAAGTTGCAACAGAAGAAGACCTCATATCCAGGATGGACGTAAGTAGTGATACTGGATGCGATGGAGTAGTATGTGCCGCCAATGATATTCATTTTCTGAAAGAACGCCATCCGAACATGCTGGCAGTGGTACCTGGCATACGCCCAGCCGGTAGCAAACACCACGACCAGGTAAGGATAGCCACTCCATCTGAAGCTCTCTCGAAAGGAGCAGATCTTCTCGTAATAGGTAGAGCAGTTACCGAGTCGTCTGATCCGTACAAAGCGGCAATAGCCATCATCGCGGATATAGGAACTACGTAGGAACGACGTAGGAAGGGATACAGGAGATACATAAGAAGGACATAGGAACGGCGTCAAAAGGACGTAAAACAGCCACCAGGAAATTTTTTTACAAAAAACTGGCAAGGTCATCGTTACATGCTATAATGACGTTATGCCAAAACCACCTACTTTGACAACAGAACAAAGACAAGCAGCCTTAGCTAAAGCAGCCAAGGTAAGAAAAGAAAGAGCAGAGATCAAGGGTAAGCTCAAAATGGGCAGGATCACCTTGACAGAGCTACTTAAGAAGGCCGATAACGATGAGGTAATAGGCAAAATGAAAGTATTAGCGGTACTTGAGTCGTTGCCTGGTCTCGGTAAGGTAAAGGCCAGAAGGATTATGGAGGAGGTAGGCATTAGCGAAACTCGTCGCCTCCAAGGACTCGGTGCAAACCAGCGTGAAGCACTGGCGAGTCGTATAACCAAGTAACTAGTGCTCTATCCTGCAAATAACGATCTTGTAAATAACGTAACGTTATCTGACGAGTCAGGGGCGTTATCTGGCAAGGGCAAAGGTATGACTGGAGATATGTCTAGGATGAAGATCCTACTAAAGACATCATCTGTCTGGCAAGAACCCATGTTTATTTGCGGGTCAAACCACTAGTTCCTCATTACGTGCGCCATTCCAACTTGAAGGAAAGAGCTGCAACCGATACCGGTAAGACTGAAGATAGCAATCGACTGATAGTCGTATTGTGTGGTCCTGGAGGAGTGGGGAAGGGAACAGTAGCACGCTTGCTGGTGGCAAAGGATCAGTCATTGTGGCTCAGCAGGTCTTGGACTACACGATCACGTAGAGAGGGTGAATCGGAAGATTCCTACTATTTCGTGAGCAAAAGCGAATTCATGTCAATGGCGGATAGGGGGGGGTTTATGGAATGGGCACAATTTTTAGGCAATCTATATGGTACGCCGTGGCCAAATGAGCTTCCTACCAACAGCGACATACTACTTGAGATAGATGTTCAGGGGGCAACACAAATCAGGAAAAGATTTCCCGACTCATTGGTGATCCTACTTTTGGCTCCATCCAGAGATGAACAGCGCAAAAGGCTACAGGAACGGGGAGACAGCAAAGAACATATTGAGTTACGTATGAAAGAAGCAGATGCAGAAATTGCATCTGCAAAGAAATTCGCAGATGCAATCGTAATAAATGACTCCCTGGATAGGGCAGTAAGTGAGATAAGTGCTATTATTAATAACCGAAGATTATCATGCTCAAAGATAAATACACAGTAGAGCTTAGGAATATCTGATAATTGTTGGTATGGTAATTGCTGGTAATTGCAGAGGTGCTGCAAGAATGTATGGATTAAGAAATTATTTATACCGTATGAATAGGAGAATGAAATGATTAAAGCTAGCCCATCATTAGTAGAACCACCAATTGAATTGTTGGTAGAAAAAATTGGCTCCAGATTTGAATTGGCTGTAATAGCGGGTAAGCGTGCACGTCAAATAAACGTCTACTATTCAAGCCTAGGTCAATCCATAAGAGGACTTGTACCACCTCAAGTTGCCTCACTCTCTGACAACTCTCTTACTATATCACTCGAGGAAATAGCTGCAGACAAGTTGGTATCTCGCCATGCATCAGAAATACAACACGAACAGGATAATAGCCACGACGATGAAAGTGGTAATGACCCTGCAACCATAATAAATGATGGCCTCGACACAAATATAACCACTTCTCCCGACAGTGATTTACCTGCCTGACAGGCAAAACAATACTGAAAGCGGGGCAACGATAGTATTGGGAATCACGGGGGGAATTGCTGCCTATAAAGCTGTGGAGGTAGCCAGAAGATTGATGGATAAGGGCATACATGTACTGCCCGTAATGACAGATGAAGCTATGCAGTTTATCGGACCTCTTACGCTATCGGCACTCTGCTCAGAGCCTGTTCAATCATCGTTATTCAACTCTACCAATCCAATACCGCATACCAGGTTGGCTCAGCGAGCAAATGTGATTGCCATAGTACCTGCCACTGCCAACTTCATAGCCAAGCTTTCATGTGGACTCGCAGATGACCTGCTGTCTACAACTGTATTAGCTTCGAAAGCACCGGTAATTGTCTGTGCGGCTATGCACACAGAGATGTGGGAAAATGCGGCAGTGGCACACAATATAGAGATTCTACAATCACGTGGTATGCACATAATACCCCCCGATGAGGGGAAGCTAGCAGGAGGTGACAGTGGCGTTGGTAGGCTGGCAACTATAGATACTATCGTGGAACATATAGAGTCAGTATTGCATATGGTTACAGGAAATGACCGTTCTGATAGTAATACGAGAAAAACTGACAGTAATACGACAAAAACTGATAGTACAGGTAATAGCAGCGGTGACCACAGTGCAAAGGATTTGGCTGGATACAAAGTACTGGTCACCGCAGGTGGAACTCGAGAACCAATAGATGCTGTCAGGGTAATCACAAATAGATCATCCGGAAAGCAGGGATATGCAGTTGCAATGAATGCCTACAATAGAGGAGCTGAAGTGACCCTGATAACTACCGTAGATGGGGTTGTATCTCCGGATATTCGACGAATATTCGTCGAAACTGCAGCAGAGATGGAAAAGGAAGTACTCAACTACTCAACTAGCGCAGATATAATTGTAATGGCTGCAGCAGTAGCAGATTTCCGGCCGACTATTCAGTCCCATACCAAGCTGCATCGTTCCGACGGAATAGTCCAGCTACAACTTGAACCTACGTCCGATATACTCGCCGGCCTAGCAGCAAAGCATACTCCAGGTCAGATCATAGTTGGGTTTGCCGCTGAAATAGGCATGGACGAAGAAAGTGCACAGAAAAAACTTACCTCCAAGGGAATAGATATAATAGTTCTCAACGATATAACGTCAGCACAGGCAGGATTCGATTCACCAAACAACGAAGTGGTGATCATGGATTCAGATGGAGTAAGGATTGAAGTACCGCTTCTGTCAAAGGATACAGTGGCCGGTGTTATCATGGATGTAGCATTGACACGTCTAAAAGATACGCGTCATTACACTGGATGAAGGAGATCAATATGAGCGAAACTAGGTGGAGATTCACTTCTGAATCAGTTACAGAAGGACACCCCGATAAAATAGCAGACCAGATATCAGATGCAGTACTCGATAAAGTACTGGAGTCTGATACAAACGGTAGGGTAGCCTGTGAAACCCTATTGACAACCGGTCTCGTGGTAATTGCAGGTGAAATATCTACAAATTGTTACGTAGATGTAGCCTCCATAGCACGCAAGACAATTGCCGACATCGGCTACGACAATGATGCCTACGGCTTCAATGGCAAATCATGTGGTGTAATAGTAGCCATTGACGAGCAGTCTCCAGATATAGGACAGGGAGTATCGAATGCTTACGAGATAAGGAAAGGGTTGACTTCAGGATCAGATCCATTGGATGCGCAAGGTGCAGGAGACCAGGGAATGATGTTTGGATATGCCTGTGAAGATACTCCAGATCTAATGCCTATGCCTATATGGATAGCTCATAGACTTGCACAACGACTTGCACAAGTACGGCGTGTAGGCGTACTCCCGTATCTGAGACCGGATGGAAAGACTCAGGTCACTGTGGAGTACGAAGGTAATCGTCCAGTAGGGATTACCTCCGTCCTCGTTTCTACTCAGCACGCTGCCGACTTGGACATCGAGACAATGCTTCTTCCAGATTTGCGAGAACATGTTATAGAACCACTGTTACCTCCCTCGCTTGACACCTCGAATATGAAAGTACTCTGCAATCCAACGGGCAAGTTCGAGCTGGGCGGACCGGCAGCAGACACTGGACTGACCGGGCGTAAGATTATAGTTGACACCTATGGGGGTATGGCTCGTAATGGAGGAGGAGCTTTCTCAGGGAAAGACCCATCCAAAGTAGATCGCTCCGGTGCATATGCCGCCCGCTGGGTTGCAAAACATATCGTCGCATCCGGTGCCGCCAGTAGATGCGAGATTCAAATTGCCTACGCCATAGGGGTAGCACATCCTGTATCAATATATGTAGATACTTTTGGCACGGAACGAGTCGATAAAGATAAAATTGGCAAATGCATAGAGGAGATATTTGATCTACGACCTGCCTCGATTATAAAGGAACTGGATCTATTGCGACCCATCTATACCAGGACTGCCTCTTATGGTCATTTTGGTAGAAATGATAAGGACTTTACATGGGAAGATACTCCCAAACTAGCTGACGTTAAGCAATACTTGGAACTCTGATCACCGCTAACATACAGACAGATCACTCAATTCCCGCCAGTAACGATAAAGGACTTCAAAGAGCCGCCGTTATACCAGATATTCGTGGCTTAGACCGCGAATTCGACTACCTGGTACCAATCGAGCTTGAAGACATACTAGAGATTGGGTCGGAGGTATTTGTACCATTCCGAAATCGCCGTGTACGCGGATGGGTTACCAATCTACAAGTTGACGACAATCCGAAGACGCAACTTCTACATATAGAGAGACTCCGATCACAAGGTCCTCCTTTACAGGTCATAGAGTTGGCTCGCTGGGTATCATGGAGATGGGCTGGAAAGCTCTCTGGGCTGCTCTCCACCGCATCATCGCCCCGTATAGTGCAAGTTAAATCCATGAGAAATAGCAATGCCCCCCAACCTCTTCCTGCCAGTCAATATGCTCAATATGCTACTGTACTATCGGACAGGATAGCTCGTATCGATGCAATTTACAGGTTCATGGTTGATGCCGGCATACGAGTCTTAGGATGGCAGGGTTTACGGGAATTGCAAGTAGTATTTCCCAGCGATGTCTCTGCTGGCCATCCAGGATTAAATGAGTGGCACGGGTGGAAGGGAGACGAAATACGAGGAGACTCGCAGGAGGACAATCAAATACGATGTAGTCCGTCGATTGTTGAATTGCCGCAATATCTTGATAGCGCGGAATTCGTTGCTGCCTTGCTTAGCTCCATAAGCACCCACTTGGACGCACTATCACAGTCACCTGAATCAAGAAATAGGTCATCGGGAAATGAACCATCGGGAAATGGATCTTCAATGGAAGGGGTTATTGTCCTCTGCCCTACATATCTTGATGCACAATATACATACAGGAAGCTACAGGCTAGTGGATTCAATGTGGCGCGTATGCCTGATGAGTGGCATATTGCACGTCAAGGCAATTGCATAGCATTGGGCACACGGCAGGCCGTGTTCTCCCCACTTCCCAATGTATCCATTATTATTGTGTTGTCCGCGCACGAATCTCTCTACCAGGAAGAACGAGCACCCCTATGGAATGCATGGCAAGTCGCTGTACATCGTGCAAATATAGCCAATGCCCCCTGCCTACTTGTTACACCCTACCCGACACTCTCTATGATCAAAGACTGTGGTATTGAACTCATAGAACGACATATGTCACCAGATGCACCTCCATCCACAACACAGCCCGCACCCGCGCCTGTAGCACAGCCCGCAACAACAGCACATATACCGGTTGAAACCAGTAATACAGTCTCAAACAGACAGATAGTACGAGTAAGGGTAGTCGATCTAACCAAGGAAGCTCCCGGTTCGGGAGTAATCTCTGATGAACTGAAGTATGCAGTCCGATGGGCGATGACAGATTCGACCAGAAGAGTGCTTATGGTGCAAAACAGATTCTCAAAGATAAGGCTACCGACATGCTCCTCATGCAATCGGATACCCAGGTGCCCCGTATGCAACAATGTCCTTCGGGTCGCTGGCGAACCAACTGCAATGCTCTCCTGCCCAAGATGCAACTATTCACGTACATCCATCTGTTATTACTGCGGCGGACACGACATCAAAGAGATGTCGTCCAAACTGAGCAGGCTACGACAAACCCTATCTGACTATTTTGGAATGCCCGTACTGGAAGTAACGGGAAATGCCAAAGAACACAATAATACCGACAAGACAGTCAGAATAGACCAGTCATCAACTACATCGCCTATGGACATGACGCAGCTTATATTAGGAACAGAGGCAGTACTTTACAGGTACAACACTGCAGATATCGTAATTTTCATTGATATCGATACCGACCTGTTGGCACCCAGACTTAACGCATCAGAGGAGGTGATGACAATGCTTGGAAGGGGACAGGCAATCACCAAGCACTCACTCTATACGCGTCCCACCATTATCCAGACAAGGGCTACTGACCACCCATTGATAAGAGCGGTATTGTCAGACAACCACACCATACTATTGGACGAAGAGATGCGCGTACGCCGTGAATTATCACTCCCACCCTACACTGCTATAGCTCGCATTGCCGGTGCCGGTGCCCAAGATTTTGTCTCCACGCTGCTTACTACCAGCGACAAGAGTGATACATGCAGTGACATAGTTGGCCAATCGTCGATACATCCACTACGCGCTGGCAAGCAACCCGATGACTCATGGCTAGTAATAGCAGATGACCACGACACTTTATGCAACTTACTATCATCGGCAGCACGTCCTCGCAAACAGCTGAGAATTTATGTAGACCCTCCCTCAATATAATCATCTCATCTATCCAAACCGGTAAGAGGCTATCTTTTCGTACGTAGAACCATGGATCCCAAGCTGAGAACTCATAAGATCAATAGACGATACGTTCCAACTGGCATGCACTGGTAACCCTGCCAACGAGCTGATGGTATGCTTTTCTTTGGCTCTTGCCAAGGTAATATGCCCATGAAATGATCGTCCGGAGCCAGCTGGTAGTTCGCTCCAGGGAAAGTCCAAAATTATCTTGGCGAGTTCTTCCAGTCCTGTTACAGGAACCTGCAGTATATTGGAGCCAAACAATGCCGTAGTGGGGCCAATAGTAGCAGTAAATACTCTCTTCTTATCTATTGGCAATGCATAAAAAGTCTTTATTGCCCTATCCACATCTGCCACTTCTCCCATAAAAGCCAGCGTAAGATGTAGATTTTCTCTCTTTGTCCATCTAACGCCTTCACGTTCTGGATGCGGCAAATTGTAAAGTATGTCTACCACCTGCTTTGGGGGCCATACTGCCACAAATAATCGCATACCCAATTGATTATACTGCACGTTACCTTACGGCACACCTTTGACCACACAGCGAACGCAAACCTCTGGCTTTACCCGTGATGAGGAAGTCAGCCTGTCTGGAATAGAAAAGCAATGATGAAGTCCGTTAGCCATGAGCCCGGAGTTGCTAAGATTGCTTCTGCGATGACCAAATACACTCCGCAAACCACTGGCTTCAGCCATTAAGTCAAGAGATACAAGAGATACTAGTGATGCACCTCAATTACGAGGAAGTCTGCATACATTCAAATGCAGCATCTTGTAGCGTGATGGTGAAGTACCTCAATTATGAGCTAACCTCATATGCATGGCAATAGTAAAAG
>JAJZWK010000038.1 GCA_021846725.1 Actinomycetes bacterium
AAGCTCTTCTACGCTCACAATGGTATCGGCAAGACGCGCAGTCTTACCTGGCGATATGCCTGTTATAATACTAAGATGTCTGTTCATCGGGGTAATATTCTTCGTAGTGAGATTATACGCCAATTATTCACTCCTCTGCATATTCAAAATTTAAATCAATACAGTGTCTTGTAAGAGGCTCAATGGATAGGCGTATTGGATCAGGGAGCCGTCCATCCAAGGAACCAGGACAAGACGAAGAAAGCTAGGCAGGCTAGAACACACATTATCTACGGGGCAATCCATTAGGAGAGTCATCTAACCAGCGAGAACCCATGGTCATTTGCGATACACTATACTAGAGTAACAATGTCTGAAGTGCCTACAGCAACTCATCCCGATAAAAACCATGAATCTCCCGGTACCATGCATCCAGTGTACCACGGGGTACTCTATGGGGTAGGAGTAGGACCGGGTTCTCCTGATCTGGTCACATTGCGGGCGATAAACACATTGAAGAGCGTACGGCACGTTATTGCTCCTACTATTGACGAACAACTGCCTGGAAGAGCGGAAACTATCATAAGATCCATCATTCCCGATATCGATATTGAACGTTTCGTATTTCCAGTATCGGATGAGAATACCTCAGAACACAACTATGTCGAGAATAAACAGAACCGTATCTATTACAGAGATGCAACAGATGACAACCTAGCAGGAGGCAGTAAGTCGGCTAGAGATATCGATTCGATCTATGGTCGACTAGTAGACAATATAGCATCGTACACTACAAGAGATGAGAGTGTTGCTTTTATCACCTTGGGTGATCCTGACATATACTCCACATTCAGTCACCTTCGATACCTGTATATAAAGAAGTACCCTCACATGCCATTGGAAACTGTTCCCGGAATATGTGCGTTCCAGGAACTGGCAGCCAAGACAAATATCACACTTTGTACCGGTACTGATACACTTATCCTGACATCGCATCTTCATCCCAGCGACGACCATCCGGACATAGTAGAGCGACCCGACTCCACAATAGTCGTCTACAAAGGAGGGGCACGAGTAACGAATATAGTAGAATTAGCAGAGAGGATCGGTAAAATTGACAATGCTATAGTCGGCATTCACCTAGGTCAGGAAGAGGAAAAGATTACATCGCTCAAAGATATGAGCAACATACAACAAATACCATACCTATCGACGATTATTATGCCATGTCGAAAATACTGATAGAGACACCTGAGGAAAATCCCACCGACTTGAAAGGATGCATCAGTTTTATAGGAGCGGGACCCGGTGCGCCAGACCTAATTACCTTGAGAGGTGCCAAACGACTGTCCGAAGCAGATTTGATAATTTGGGCATCATCGTTGGTTCCACGAGAGTTACTGAACCATGCCCGCAACGGGATAGAAGTACACGATTCGGCCACTATGACGTTGGAGGATGTAATCGGAATTTACCGTGACAACCCTACTGCACGAATTGCAAGATTGCATTCTGGAGATCCTTCTATATACGGAGCTATCCAGGAACAGGTAGATTGGTGCATAGCAGAAGCTCGTAACTTCGAAATTATTCCAGGTGTATCCTCACTGAGTGCAGCCTCTGCCCTGATTCGGCGCGAACTTACCATTCCAGGAACATCACAGAGTATTATCCTTACTCGCTTGCCTTCACGGACATCGAGTAGCGCCGGAATGCATGAAGATCTTGCGACAATGAGTGCCATAGGATGTACCATGGCTATATTCCTATCTGCAGCAAGACCTACGGCACTAAAGCAAAAGCTACTCTCTGACGGATCAGCTTACAATGCAGATACTCCTGTAGCAATAGTGTCACATGCCAGTTGGCCGGAGGAAAAAGTAATAGTAAGCGATCTGGGTCACTTGGATACCGCCATAAAGAGTATCGGAACCACCACTACTGTGCTCGTGTTGGTGGGTGATTTCATTGCAGCACAGCCCAAACGAAGCCATCTCTACTCGCCGGACTTTGCCCATAAATTTCGTAAACGCTCCCTGAAAGGTTCATCGAAAGGCCGACCCAGTGGACGAGGATGAACCAACAGGTATGGACGACATACCCAAAAAAACCAGCATAGGTAGCAAGAACAAGACCGTACCAAAAAATACCTCTGAAAATAGCACGAATACCACAAACACCACCGAGAGAAGCAGTACCAGATCCAGCGCTGACAAACATCCGGAACCTGCTATCCCCGATATAATGAAAGGACGTAAGGCGCTACGCCAAGGTTATACTACAGGTACGTGCGCATCTGCTGCTGCAAAAGCCGCTATCATCGGACTATCGACAGGCCAGATACCTGAGAATGTATCTGTCACCCTGCCAGCGGGCAGGATAGTCGAATTACCAGTAGAGCTTACTGCCAGTACGATAAACAACGATAGTGCTACGGCAGTAGTCATAAAAGATGCTGGTGACGACCCCGACTGCACCAATGGGGCGTGGATGACTGCAACTGTTACATGGACATACGACCAAGGCCCGACTAAGTTACTAGCTGGCTCCGGAATAGGTACTGTCACTATGGATGGACTGGGAATACCCATAGGTGAACCGGCAATAACTCCTATACCAAAAAGAATGATCCTGAATTCTCTTGAAGAGGTAACTCCCAGGCCAGTAACGGTGACATTTACGGTTCCAAGTGGAGAGACCATGGCCAAAGAGACAACAAACGAGAGACTTGGCATCATCGGCGGCATATCCATACTTGGAACTACTGGGATAGTTAAACCCTTTTCCACAGCAGCTTACCGAGCCAGTATCTTGAGACAGATAGATGTAGCAAGTGCAAGAGGATTCAATGAACTCGTACTCTGTATCGGTAGCAGATCTGAAAGGGCAGCTATGAAAATATTTCCCGGATACGATCCTGTATTGTTCGTAGAGGTTGGCGATTTTACTGGTGCGGCACTGAAACAGGCCGCACGTAGAAATATTCGAAAGGTGTCTCTAGTAGCGATGATGGGTAAGATAACCAAGCTGGCAGCAGGTACCATGATGACCCATTTTCACAAGTCCAATGTCAATACTACCCTGCTATACGATATAGCAATAACAACACATTCACTACCGGAGATAGTCAAGGCAGCTACCGATACCTCTACGGCTCGCCACTTCTATGAAGCTTGTATTGCGCACAACTATCTGCTACCCCTACAGGCTACTTGTGAGTTGGCACGCCAAGAATGCCTGAAGTTCATTGATCACGCATTTGAAATGCATGTACACATGGTCGATTTCAACTCTGGTGAATTAGTCGCAACTGATCATACTTGACTACCTGGTTCGCGGTTGTAGAAGATGAAACCGCTAACCAGCAAGCCGGAGAGTTGCAACTGATCATACTTGACTACCTGTTTCGAGGTCTCTCTCGGTGAGTCCTCCTCGGCATAGAGCTTACATAGACGCTACCAGGTACGAAGAATCTCCATGGGTAGTCGGCTGCATCCTTTATCCCCACTCTGCCAGATATTCCCGGATTTTTAGGTGGAGCAACCCCATCGTCGACAATCACTATTCCCCTATCGCCTGATACTATATCGGCACCGTTATCGTTGCCATCAATAGAAAATGCCTGACATAGCCTAGCAGGCCCCCTTACGAGCTCACGCAAGTTCCGCACTACCCCACCACTATTGATACGAGCACTCTTCATCTGCTCTACTCCTTCAATTGGCTCTACCGCCCTGAGCAATACTGCACGAGCAAGACCATCCGGCCCACAAACCACATTCGAACACCAATGCATACCATAAGTAAAATACACATACAATCTCCCAGGTGGCCCAAACATCACGATATTTCGAGGAGTCATGCCCCTAAATGCATGAGAGGCAGGATCTTCTTCTCCCCGGTATGCTTCCACTTCCACTATTCTCCCGACCCTCTCTCCACGCACGATAAGCTTGTTCAAAAGCAACGGTGCAACCTTTACTGCATCAGCTTGATAAAAATGGTAATCAAGGATATTCACGCTCTTGGCTTGCGAATGTCTTCCAAGCGCGCTCTGTCAGACTCCAACTTCTCCCTAAATCTCTCCAGCTGTGATCTAACCGCATCCGGAGAAGCAGAACCCCAGGTAACGCGCCTATTCACTGATGTGCCTGGACTCAGCAACTCGGTAGCTTCACTTCCCAATTGCGGATGCGCCTCTACAAGCTCCAACAACGGAACTCCTCTGGCAATTGAATCCCTTACCAGAGAAGCTGCTATACCATGTGCAGTTCTAAATGGTACATTCCTAGAAACCAACCATTCAGCCAAGTCTATCGCCGCTACATAAGAGGAATCTGCACACTCAGCCATCCTCTCCTGATTGATGACCATTGTAGATATCATCCCTGACATAGCAGGTAAAGCCAACTTCAGTTGATTGATACTATCGAATAAAGGTTGTTTGTCCTCCTGCAGGTCACGATTATAAGCAAGGGGCAGACCTTTTAATGTAGCGAGTAGACCGGTGAGGTTCCCAATCAGCCTACCACTCTTACCTCTTGCCAACTCTGCTACATCAGGATTCTTCTTATGCGGCAACATCGAGCTCCCCGTGGCGTAGCTATCGTCAATCGTCACAAAGCCAAACTCATTACTGGACCACAACACTATCTCCTCCCCAATACGAGATAGGTGGAGACCCACGATAGCGAGATCATATAGAGCATCGGCAACAAAATCCCTGTCTGCTACTGCATCCAATGAATTCTCGAACAATTTGGAAAAATGCAATAAATTGGCCGTTTCATTAGGATCTAGCGCAATAGACGACCCAGCCAATGCACCAGCTCCCAAAGGACTTACATCCATTAAATCAATCGACGAAAGTATTCTGGAGACATCTCTGGTAAGTGCCCATCCATGAGCCAGAAAGTGATGCGCTACAGGTATCGGCTGAGCTCGTTGAAGGTGTGTGTACCCAGGCATGTAACTGTCCGCTGAATCTATAGCTTTTCCCAGTAACACCTCTTCTAGGCCCAACAGCATGTCTAAGATAGCAGTAAGGTTGTCTATAGTATACAAGCGCAGATCGGTGGCTACCTGATCATTCCTACTCCTCCCAGTATGCAACTTTGAGCCTGCATCACCCGCTAATTCGGTCACCCTGCGCTCTATCGCGGTATGAATATCTTCATCATCAGGTTTGAATGTAAAAATACCCTGCTCGATCTCAACTGCTACCCTGTCCAAGGAGGCAATCAGCATGGACTCTTCATCGGCCGTAAGAATACCGATCGTAGCCAAGCCTTTCACGTGTGCTTTGGAGCAAAAGATGTCATAGGGAGCCAGGACAACATCAAAAGATAGACTCTCAGTGAATTGCATGACAGTATCGTCAAGTCGTCCTTCCAATCTATTTTGCCACAATGTCATCTTGAACTATCGACTCCCTGAATACGTGCCCATGTCGACAGTGACGTACCCCATACCTGCACAAATCCCTCTGCATATTCATGCTTAAAGGTATCTTCTGGGTCATATGTTGCCAAACCATAATCGTAAAGAGACAGTTCACTTCTACGTCCGAGCACGGTGCAGTTTCCCGGTGAAAATTTCAAACGAACATCACCGGTTACCGACTTTTGACTCTCTGAAATAAACGCATCAAGAGCTTGTTTCAACGGTGAAAACCACATGCCATCATAGACCAGCTCTGCCCAACGTGGCTCCAAGCGCATTTTTTCATGGGCAAGATCACGCTCAAGTGTTATCGACTCCAGGTCACTATGGGCAAGCAAGATTGCCAATGCACCTGGACATTCATATGTCTCACGACTCTTGATGCCCACCCTGCGGTTCTCTACCATGTCTATCCTTCCCCATCCATAAGAGCCTGCTATTTCAGATATCAAAGCAATCAAATCGGCCAAATTCAGTTTCTCCCCATCAATTGCCACGGGAATACCCTGCTCGAAACTTATAACGACCTCCCTGGGAGTAGTCTCCCTCTGAGTTGTCAGTTCGTAGACATCTTCAGGTGGAGATGCCCAGGGATCCTCCATAACCCCGCACTCTATTGCCCTCCCCCACAGATTCTCATCAATAGAGTAAAGCTTTCCTACGGCTGCCTCCACTTCAATACCATGCTCATGAGCATACTCCAACAACTCTGCCCGACTCATACCCCACGATCTGGCTGGTGCCAATGTCTCCAACTCGGGAGCCAAAGATACAATGCCCACTTCAAAACGTACCTGATCGTTGCCTTTCCCTGTACAGCCATGTGCCACTGATTTTGCTCCGCTGCGACGTGCTGTCTCTACAAGATGTCTGACAATCACTGGCCTGGATAGCGCGGATACCAGTGGGTAGCGCCCCTCATATAGTGCATTGGCCCTAATAGCCGGTACAACGAAATCGTTTGCCATTTCATCACGAGCATCTATTACGACACAATCTATCGCACCAGCACTAAGAGCACGCTGCGATATCTTGTTGAAGTCTCCCCCCTGACCGACATCCACGACAACAGCTATGACATCCATTCCCGTAGTCTCCTTCAGCCATGCAACAGCTACTGACGTATCAAGACCACCACTATATGCAAGCACCACTCTATCGTTCATTTATATCTCCTTACAATGTCTTTATTTTGTCTATATTTATTTCTGTTCTTCAGATTTATATTTGATAATCAATCCAGAGGCATCATTCAAGTTACCAGCTATTCTGCCAGCAGATCTCTCATTCCTTGAAACTATCAATATAGTATCGTCACCAGCAACGGTGCCAAGAATGTCCTCCAATTGCGCCCTGTCCAACGCAGCGGCCACTACGTGCGCACACCCAGGTGGGGTATGCAGTACTACAATATTGCCTGCGTACTCTACTTTGGCCACCCATTCTCTCAAGACCTTGCGTAAAGCCTCTTCCGGTGGAGATATGGACACTACAGTACTGGAAACTGTGTATATTGGATCGCCATTTTGATCGCGAACTTTGGCGACACCAATTTCTTCCAGGTCTCTGCTCAAGGTACTTTGAGTAACCGGTATACCACGGCTATGCAACAGCGTAGCCAGTTGTTGCTGGCTGGAAATCTTTGATTCCGAGATAAGGTGAATAATGAGTTTTTGACGCTCTTGCTTACCAATTTTCATCTCGATACCTCATTTATTGGCCAACATCCATGCTCATATTACCGCTTTCTTCCACCTCCGCTGTACTGGCATTATCGGCCGACTCCCTACCAGGCAACCCCCTATCAGGCAACCCCCTGTCACCCATTACCCTGTCACCCAACGCCCATACCAGTACTGCTGCTATGGCCGGAAGTCGGTTTGCAGCCTGTAACCACACAGCACTGTATTTACCACATAGCACAGAGTTGGTAATTTCCTCTCCCCTATGTGCTGGCAAGCAGTGCATGACGATTGGATCCTGCCCGGAAGCGGATACCAGCTCATCATTGACAGTAAAGCCTCTAAAGGCCTCCCTACGTATATCAGCCTCTGCTTCATCACCCATTGAAACCCAGGTGTCGGTGTAAATAACATCGCTACCTGCTACCGCCCGTAGCGGATCATTAAACACCTCGAGATCAGCGCCTAGACTGTTTATCAAGCTAATATCGTTTTCAGAGGGCATATATGTATCTGGACATGCACACCGCAACAACATACCCTTCATGGCACAGACCTCCATAAGAGAACGAAATACATTGTTTGGATCACCTATATAGGTGATTATCTTTCCTTCTGGATCACCCAGTTCAGCTTGAATAGTCAATATGTCCGCTATGGCCTGACTCGGATGAGCAAGATCAGATAGAAGATTGATCACAGGAATAGTAGCGGCCCATTCATACAACTCTTGTTGCGATTCTATAGCATTAACCATCGACCGAAGGGTCTCATGACGCATTACCCTTGCACATATCGCAGAATGATAGCTAGCGAGTACCCTGGCAACATCCTCAGGAGTCTCCCGTACCCCTATACCTACCTCTTCCGATTGAATATAAACAGGGTGCCCACCGAGTGCAGTAACTGCCAACTCGGTCGAATTACGAGTACGTAAAGACGGCTTCTCGAAGATCAAGGCAACACCTCTACCTTCAAGTAGACGCGGAAGTGACGATACCGGCATGGATGCGATATCGATTATGTAATTGAGTTCCTCGCAGGACAGATCGCTAATATCCAGGAGGTTGTGAATCACCTTGATACCTCCTCTATGGAGGAGACAAGAATATCAAGAGCACTCTCCAACTCCTCATCTGTTATGATCAGCGGAGGAGCAATTCTGATCACCTGGGGGCGAGGAGCATTTACCAAAAGCCCGTTTTCCAGTGCCTTTCTGGCAACATCAAGCGACCTGTCACAATCTAGAACAATACCGCGTAATGCACCTCTGCCGCTTAAACTCGAAATTGCGCCGCCAGTACGCAAACGCTTGTCGATCAAGTCGCCTATTTGCACAGCTCGAGACGGTGCATCCATCTCTTCCATCACCTTCAGCGTTGCAATTGCAGCAGCACATGCGAGAGGTTGACCTCCAAAGGTACTACCATGGTCACCCGGTCGAAATGCCGAAGCAATTTCAGCTCTTGCCCAACATGCACCTATAGGCATTCCATTACCCAATGCTTTAGCTACCGTAACGATATCAGGGAGGATATTCTCGTACTGAAAGGCGAACCATCTACCGGTCTTGGCAAGTCCAGTCTGTACCTCGTCCACGACAAGCAGCGTTCCATAGCGATCGCAGAGGCCTCTCGCTGCTGAAAGATACCCGAGATCGGGATCAATCACTCCATTCTCACCCTGGATTGGCTCTACTATGAACGCAGATACGTCTCCCATACTCAACCTGTCTTCGAGAGAAGATATATCATTATATGGTATATGGCTAAATCCACCTGGTAATGGCTTGTAATCCTGGCTATCTATGGATTTACCGGATGCAGCCCATGTTGCCAACGTACGTCCGTGGAATGAGCCCTCTGTTGCCAATATGGTACCAGGAGAATCTCCCTTACCGGTATTCTCCAATGCCGCCAAGGATTTCCATTTACGTGCCAATTTAATAGCGCATTCATTGGCCTCTGCACCCGAATTGCACAGAAAGACCTTACCTCTGGCACTTGAATGACCCTCTGCCGTATCTGGCTGGTCGTGACCTGATCGCACCAGCGTATCAATCCGATCGGCCAATTTTTCTCCAAGTTCATTGCCGTACACATTGGATACATGACAGAGTCTATGCGCCTGTTCTGATATTGCATCAGCAACGGACTGGTGAGCATGACCAAGAGAAGTAACTGCAATACCTGAGAACATGTCCAAATAGCTTTTGCCACTTGTGTCCCATAAGTATACACCGTTGCCCTTGGAGAATACAACAGGCATACGTGCATATGTATTCATCAATAACGACTCCATCCTCACGTCCTCTCAATCATCCGACACTATCTCATCTTCTCGGTCATTGTCCGGAACTATCATCGTACCAATACCCATATCGGTAAAGAACTCCAACAGCATCACATGTGGGATACGACCATCGAGAAGGTGTGCATAGCGCACACCCTTTGCGACCGAATCCAGGCAGGCCTCCACCTTTGGGATCATTCCTCCCGTGACTATATGAGAATCCAAGAGTCGGTGGAGTTCACTGTACTTGATAAAATGAGTAGTAGTCGATGAATCATCAGCATCCAACCTAATCCCCTCTACGTCTGTCAGGAACACCAATTTCTCAGCGTGCATCGCCACAGCAATTGCACCGGCTACGGTATCAGCGTTTATATTGTACGCTTGTCCAGAAAGGTCAGCACCTATAGTAGATACTACAGGGACAAGCCCATCATCGACCAATTTCATCAATATGGTCGGGTCTACGACTTTTACATCCCCTACAAACCCAAGTTCGCTGGAACGATGAGATGCAGTAATAAGCCTTGCATCCTCCCCGGAAAGCCCGACCGCTATCGATCCATGAACATTGAGTGCCGAAACGATCTCTCTATTGACCTTGCCCACCAGAACCATCCTCGCTATCTCGAGGGTTTCAGCATCGGTAACCCTTCTGCCAGACTTGAATACCGGTTCTTTGCCAAACTTCGACATGTACATATCTATCTGTGGGCCTCCACCATGAACGATAACCGGCATCATGCCGATAGAACGCATTAGGATAATATCCTGTGCAAAGGAGGATAGGTGGTCTCCCCCACTAGACAGTATTTTCTCCGGCAGTCCCCCGCTAGGCAGTCCCCCACCATTAGGCAATTCCCCACTAGGCAATGTTTCACTACCGGATGTAACAACAGAGTCGGATGGCGCAGCAGAGTTCGATACAGCAGTATCTGATCCAGGCATTGCATTTCCGCCATACTTTATTACCACTACCTTTCCTCTGAACTTACGGATATACGGAAGTGCCTCGATCAACACATCTACCTTGGCCAACAACTCAGGTGGATAAACAGGTGAACTCATGTTTGGCGAACCACTCGCTCTCGAATGACTTGCTCCAGAATCGCTTGTCTCAGGAGCTTCTGTCACCTGGAGGTTATTACCCGTAAGATTATTACCAGTCACGATGTAGTCCTATTCTCGTCTATGTACCCATAACTCAAGTCTGTCGTAATAATTTGATATTTACCGTCCCCAAGACCCAGACTGCATTTTATTTCGATTGACCTGTTGTGCATGTATCTCTCAAGTGCACTACGGTCATAGTCGACAGCTACTCCATCTCTACAGACCAATATGTCGCCGTAGGCTATTGATAATCTATCAATATCAAAATCAGCTCCAGAACTGCCAAGCTCACTGGCAACCCTCCCCCAATAAGGGTCCTCTCCATACAACGAACATTGAACAAGCTGCGATTCTGCAACCTTACGGGCAGCTCTTGCCGCATCTGAACCACTTGAAGCACCCTCTACAGAAATCAGGACTGTCTTGGTCGACCCCTCGGCATCGTCTGCCATCTGCATAGCAAGGGACATACACGCTTCACTCACGCTGGGATACAACGTATCAGAAGAGACAGAGCCAGCCCTTCCATTGGCAAGTAATACGACCGTATCATTCGTAGATGTACAGCCATCTACAGAGATACGATTAAAGGTATCATTTACCGCAGCACGGAGAACATCCTGTAGGCTATCTGGGTCACAACCTGCATCAGTGCACAACACTGCCAACATGGTAGCCATATTCGGAGCTAGCATAGCTGCACCCTTTGCCATCCCACCTATAGAATATCTGCCGCCATCCACATAGACTTCTTTTTGTGCTTTGTCGGTGGTCATTATTGCTCTTGCCGCTAACTCACCATGCTCCCTGCTACTTCCCAGTCCGTCTACCAACGAATCAACACGATCTCGTACATCGTCTATAGGAAACGGTATGCCTATGAGCCCCGTCTGGCATATCAGTACATCATGAGAAGTTATAGTATCAGATGCATAATTGTTGCCAATCCTCCTGGCAACCAAGCTACACAACTCTTCGGCATCGGATATCCCTTTGGCTCCCGTAGCTGCGTTGGCGTTACCTGAAGTAAGTAGTACTGCGCTTGCATACCCGTTTGTTTCCCTCAAGTGAACTGTACTTACCTGTACGGGAGCTGCAGCAGCCTTATTGGCTGTAAAAGTTGCAGCACAGGGCACTACCTGTCCTCCCTCGTTGACCACCAAAGCCATGTCCAACTTACCGTCACCCTTTATGCCACCAGCTATCGAAGATGCGAGGAACCCAGCAGGCGCGGTAACCCCCATGGGAGTTCCCATCGATACAACCTCCTCCCGACGACTAAAGCTGATAGATTGTGCTTGCCACTTGATCATGGGAAGATCCCCGCCTTAGGCAACCCTTTATCCTCTGCAATACCAAAGGCAATGTTGGCACACTGTATTGCCTGCCCGGATGCCCCCTTCACAAGGTTGTCTATTGCACACATCGAGACCAGTCTTCCGGTACGGGGGTCCACTCTGGCACTAAGATGGGCGCTGTTTGAACCCAATACAGATTTGGTATGCGGAAAGCCATCTACAACTGATATGAATGGACTGCCTATATAAAAATCCTTTAGCAGTTGAATTGCCGATTCTGAATCCATGTCTTGGACCATATCGGCATAGCATGTCGCCAGTATCCCTCGAGACATGGGAACCAGATGGGGAGTAAAAGTAATTGTCGCTTCCAGTACCTGATCTATCTCGGGAGTATGCCGATGAGCCGGTAATCCGTATGCGGTGAAGTCTTCATCAGCTCTCGCAAAATGAGTGGTGTCGTTTGCCCCACTGCCAGCTCCTGATACACCACTGGCAGCATCCACTATTATGCTCTTCTTGTCCAAAAATCCCTCTTCAATAAAGGGATAGAGCGCCAGTATAGAAGCTGTCGGGTAGCAACCAGGTGCCGCAATAAGCTTTGCTGTCTTGAGTGATGCCCGATAGAGTTCGGGTAACCCATATACGAACCGATCCAGCAGATACGAGGCAATATGAGCCTTATCGTACCACACCTCATAATCAGATGGCTTCTTTAGCCTGAAATCAGCAGACAGATCTACGATCACACCATGCCAGGTATCCGAAGAAACCAACTCACTCACCAGTTCCTGCGACTGTCCATGAGGCAATGCCAGGAACAGACAATCCAAACCACTGAGCTTATCAAGCTCAATAGGCTCGTATCGCAACCCAGGATAGATCAGAGCAAGCGATGGATATACGCTCCCTACCCTATCACCAGCATGGCTATGAGCCTGTATCACCTCAAGATTGAATATGGGATGCCCAGAGAGAAGACGCATGAGCTCTACCCCCGTATAGCCGGAAGCGCCTACTATACCTGCACTAATCATTGTCTGATATCCAAGATGTCGCTTCCTGGCATCCGTACTCGTTGTTCTCATTGTTGTTGTTCTCGTCCTTGTAAATACGACACCTGAATACTTGGAGGCATCTCCGAGTATCCCCACCACGCTCCGCAATCAATCCGCCCAAAGACCTTCCACCCTGGTTGCACCAGAGTCGCAAATCAACACTTTCTATCATAGCATAATTATACATTATTATACATATTAATGCAAATCAGCATCAGACTTTCACTGTATCCAATTTCCATGCATTCCCTCAATTTTCCGCATGAGTGTAATATCATTAAGACTATGAAAGCAATTCAGATCACTCAGGGTATCATCAGTTAAGTGAAGCCGAGTACG
>JAJZWK010000039.1 GCA_021846725.1 Actinomycetes bacterium
TATCTTCCACTCTGGTAGACTGGTGCCAGTAACATCATGATACAACCGTCTCGGATAAGAAACTTCTCTATCATCAGCCATGTAGATCATGGCAAATCGACGCTCTCCGACCGGATACTCGAGCTTACCGGAGCAGTGGATCCCAGGCTGATGCGCAATCAATTCCTCGATTCCATGGATATCGAACGCGAACGTGGCATCACCATAAAAGCTCAAAACGTAAGAGTAATCTGGAAGGAGCACGTTCTCAACCTGATAGACACTCCCGGCCACGTAGACTTCACCTACGAAGTATCTCGCTCGCTCGCTGCCTGTGAAGGAGCAGTACTACTGGTAGACGCATCCCAGGGTATCCAGGCACAGACTCTTGCGACATGTTACCAGGCGATGGAGCATGACCTGGAGATAGTGGCAGTGCTGAACAAGATAGACCTTCCAGCTGCAGATACAGAGAGATGCTCCGATGAGATCGAGGGAGTTCTTGGTATAGAACGATCATCCATACTCCAGGTATCGGCAAAGAATGGCAATGGGGTAGCCGAGTTGCTGGATGCAATAGTGGAGAGAATCCCACCTCCAACAGGTAGTCCCGATCTACCCCTCAGGGCACTGGTTTTCGATTCGGCATACGATCGTTACAGGGGAGTAATCAACTCCATCAGGATAATGAATGGGGTGATGAAATCAAGCGGAGCGATAATGGCAATGCAGGTCGGAAAGACTCATGAAGTCGAGGAACTTGGGGTGAGGACACCTGATCCGTTGCAGGTAGAGGAACTGGGGCCGGGAGAAGTAGGTTACGTGATTACCGGAGTAAAGAACCTGCGTGAGATCCGCTCTGGAGAGACGCTCACCTATGCCGCGCACCCAGCAGACGAACCACTTGCCGGATACCGTGAGCCGAAACCAATGGTATTCTGTGGATTGTATCCAATGGATGGAGACGAGCTACCTCTGCTAAGAGAATCTCTGGAGAAACTACAACTGTCCGATGCCAGCTTCACCTTCGAACCGGAATCGTCGAAGGCACTGGGATTTGGCTTTCGCTGTGGATTTCTGGGGCTTCTGCATATGGATATAGTACGTGAACGGCTTGAACGGGAGTTTTCTCTCGACATCATAGCTACAGCACCTTCCGTTAAGTACATAGCTCACCTGGCTGGCGGCAAGGAGGTGGAGTTCGACAACCCAAGCGACATGCCAGAACGTGTCAGGATAGAAAGTATCGAAGAGCCGGTCGTCCGCACGACTCTGATAGTACCTACTGAATACACCGGCACTGTAATGGAACTCTGCCAGTCCAAGAGGGCAGATCTGGAAAGAATGGAATACCTCTCTCCGGAAAGGTTGGAGTTAGTATATACGATCCCCCTGGCGGAGGTGGTAATAAACTTCTTTGATCAATTGAAGAGCCGTACAAAGGGATACGCCAGCCTGGATTACGAGATAGGTGGGTACCGCGTCGCAGATCTGGTAAAAGTGGACATACTGCTGAACCATTCTCCAGTCGACGCTTTCTCCACCATACTGCATAGGTCGCAGGCAGATAGCTACGGTAGGAAGATGGTATCTCAACTACGCGAACTAATCCCCCGGCAACTCTTTGATGTTCCAATCCAGGCTGCCATCGGTACACGAGTGATAGCGAGAGAGACGGTAAAGGCTCGCAGGAAAGATGTCATAGCCAAGTGCTACGGAGGAGATATCACGAGAAAACGAAAGCTACTCGAACAGCAAAAAGAGGCGAAAAAACGCATGAAGGCCATTGGATCCGTCGAAGTACCCCAGGAGGCGTTTGTATCGGTATTGCGCCTCGACAACTGAACTCCTCGGCAACTGGGGCCTCAAGCCCAAGGTAGGATGACGCCATGCACTGGCACTGCGCCTCCATTACCATCGGTAGTACTCCCGTCCCCAGAAGTACTGTCCCCGATAGTACTTCCGTCCCCAGAAGTATCGTTATTGACAGCGTCGTCCCTGATTGAAAGACCACCCATTACCTCTATCAGAGCCGCAGCGCCTTCCAGCGAGGCAGTCCTTCTCGGTAACTCTGCAAATGGATACTTACCGCTTGCAAGTAGATCAAGTGCCGACCTGTACGCCACAGAATCCACACCGAGTGCACCAATAATATGGATCTCTTTGTAGACAATCATGTCTGGCCAGAATCCGGGGGTATCTGCTGATCCACGAGTACCAGCCATTACTATGGTACCACCCTCTCTTACTGCCGAGATCGCTTGAGCCAATGCTGCCGGAGCTTTGGCAGTGACATCTACAACAACGTCTGCCTGGCCTCCAGTATGCTTGAAAAGTTCTTTGGCCGGATCATCATGGTCGACATCCACATACAGGTCAGCTCCAAACCGTGTAGACAGTTCAAGGCGTTCTCTGTCACGGGCTCCCTTCCCGGTAATCATGACAAACGCCGCACCCGCCTCTTTCAACGCTGCACAAGCAGAAAGACCCCTTATGCCAGGGCCTAGCACTGCAACGACTGCTCCTTTACGTACATTCGGAACCGTAACACCCCATCTGATGCCTGCACCGAGTGGATTAAAAATAGTGGCAACTACCGGGTCAAGATTGGATGGCACCCTGTGCACTATACTGTCGGGAGCCAGGTACTGGTACTGAGAATAGCCTCCCCAAAGAGCAGGCTCTTTACTCACAGGTATGAACCCATACATGTCCTTCACACCGTGCTGAACACATCTACGATATATACCGGCCATGCACATATCGCACTTCCCACAGGACTGAAATACCTCTACTGCCACCCTATCTCCCGCAGAAACTCCCCACCTGTCAGATGCCTCACTGCCTATCTCTTCTATCACTCCTACACTTTCATGTCCGGGGATAAAAGGGTAACCAGGGTGAAGCATGCCTGAATACTGTTCGTGGTCAGTACCACATAACCCACAGGCCTCTACTCGCAATAAGGCATCATCCTCTCCTATTTGTGGAATCGGGAGTTCCTCCAATATGAGCCTACGAGGCTCTTGGAGCACAAGCGCTCTAGCTACCAACTAAGCCACCGTTGCCCTGCGCAACATTACATCAGCCAGAAAAGCTCTTCCCCTGGAAGTCCTTGTCAGTAGATCAAGCTGTGCACTTGGTCTGGCAAGCATCCATGAGTGACCACCCGGCACCCAAAGTATCTTGCTACCGCTCACCTCTTCGAATTCTTCTGCCGTAGCATAATTGGCTATCCTGTCGAAACACCCCCATATAGGCAATAACGGTATATCACCCTTCTCGACAAGGTCATGTACATCTCCGGTCATATCTATCGTAAACAACATTGCCCCGACCGGAATAGTGCGCCCCAGAGATCTTACATTCCTTCTGAAATCAGGGAAAAGTGCCCTGATAGTCTCTGCCCTTCGCCTACCTATGAGCATATCCGGTAAATCTGCCACCAGAGCAGCTACCAAATCGGTAGCGTTGGCAACATCGGGGGCAATAGGTCTCAATGCCTCCACGATAATCCCGCTACGCTTCCGCCATGCCGGAGTGGCTGCACCATCACGATATATTACTCCGAGCGTACGATCAGGATACATTTCCGCAAAAGCAATTGCAATTGCACCTCCCATGGAATGGCCCATCAACAAGGCATTCTCTATACCCAGATGATCCATCAAAAGATGCACCTGACCCGCTATCTCATATACGTTCACCTTTGCCCATGGAAGCGGATCACTACCACCAAAGCCAGGTAGGCTGGGGGCAAGTACACGCAACCCAAGTCCTTCTGCCAGATAGCGAGATTCCTCCCAGTACATACCTCCACCTGCAAAAAATCCATGCAGGTTTACTGCCCACATCTCCTCACTGTTATCTTGAAGCGGGTAAATATTGCTGGCACTCTTGTTGCTGGCACTCTTGTTGCTGGCACCTTTCATGGCACTTCTGTCTACGGCGCTGGTAACGCTCTTCCCAGTTCTATTCCCGGCCCCATTCCCGGTTCTGTCCATATTGACAACATCTTTATCTATGGTATTTCTGCCAGCAGCCCGTCCAGAGTTACTAGCAACATCTTTCGGTGCTACCACCGACACAAGCGGAGTATCACCATAATTGTCACTTACTGCATAACGCAGACGTCTGCCTTCCACAATAAACACATTGTGTTCCATCTTCACAGTGTGTTTGACTCGCTTTGGTCTCAAGTTCAAGGTCGGTACCGCTCGACTGTCATCAAGGCTATCGTTATGCGATTGGTATCCATTACGTGATCTATCGTTGTCCAACTGGCTACCTACCAACTTATGCAACCGTTCGGTCGATAATCCCAACGCGAAAGCATCTTTGGCCTCGCTCAAGTTCTGTAATGGTTTCAAAAATGACATATTCATAGTTTCTCTAAGGATAGCGCGGCATCTTGTTCCGGTGGTGGACTCTGCCCAAGCAACCAACCAGCCAAGCAATAAATCAACCAACCATTCATGCCTGCGGCCTCAACGTCGGAAAGGGAATTACATCTCTAATACTTGGTTGATCGGTAAGTAACATAACAAGCCTATCCATGCCTATGCCCAGTCCAGCAGTAGGTGGAAGGCCATGTTCAAGTGCTCTCAAATAATCTTCGTCTACGGTCATAGCCTCCGTATCTCCTTCTGCTCGCATCCTAGCCTGTTCCTCAAATCTTGCCCTCTGGTCATCAGGGTCCGCAAGTTCAGAGAATGCATTGGCAAGTTCCCTGCCAGCAATCACTACTTCAAACCTCTCAACCATATCGGAGTCATCTCTACGGCGTCTCGCCAAAGGAGATACTTCTACAGGAAAATCTCGTACTATCATAGGACCCCATAAATTACCTTCACATGCTTTCTCGTATATCTCCATCAGTAGTTTGCCTTTCCCCCATCCAAGATCTGGTTGCACACCTAATTCCCGCAACACTGACGACAGCTCCTTTTCAGAACTATGCACACTGAGATGGTGCCCAGTACTCTCCTCCACAAGCTCCTCCATGGTCGCTCTTCGCCAGGGTGGCTGCAAGTGCAACTCCTTCCCTTGGTAGCTTATACTATTGGTACCAAGCAACCTGAGTGCGATGTCACTCACGAGTGATTCGATCTGCACCATCAGATCCTCATAATCGGCATATGCCTGGTAGAGCTCGAGCATAGTGAACTCAGGATTATGCCTGGGAGATATACCCTCGTTGCGAAATACTCTACCTATCTCGAATACCTTTTCGAATCCCCCCACTACCAATCGTTTCAGGTACAACTCCGGAGCTATACGCAGATACATGTCCATATCCAGCGCATGGTGATGAGTAATAAACGGTCTGGCAAGTGCTCCACCAGGAATCGGGTGCAGTATAGGAGTTTCTACTTCTATAAATCCCTGATCCTCGAGGATACGTCTTGTCTCTCTGATAATCGCAAAACGAGTTTGTAATATCTCACGAGTAGGTTCATTTGCCCAGAGATCCACCTCTCTCTGTCTGTAGCGAACCTCGATATCAGTGATGCCACGCCACTTGTCTCCAAATGACATCCTGGCCTTAGCCAATAGCACCCACTCTTCCACCAGTATGGAAAGCTCGCCTCTCTTTGTTTTGACCACTTTTCCACTTGCACCGATCCAATCTCCAAGCGATAGATGGATGAAATCGTCAAACCCAGTAGTATCGGTAATTCTGGCAAAAAGTTGTATCTGCCCTGAAGAATCCACCAGCGTAGCAAAAGCTACCTTGCCCTGGGTCCTGAGCAGCATTACTCTTCCTGCCACGCTGTGACGTAATTGGCTCTCTTCACCGGGTGCAAGATCAGAAAATTGCTCATGGACTGAAGCCGCACTGGCAGTTTTATTGAATTGCATTGCGCGGCCTCTCGTTGTCGAGTGAATCACCAATTGCATTGCGCGGCCTCTCATTACTAGCCGTACCACCGGCAGTAGTACTGTGTAGATAGACCAATTTCAAGCCATACAAAGTCAACCATGAATTGAGGTAATCGACGCTCTGGCAATAGGGCACTATCATCTCGGCAAGCCCTCCCGTTGCCACTACTGTAGTGTTCTCTCCGAGTTCCTGCCTGAATAAATTGCACATAGAATCAAGTTGGCCAGCAAACCCATACAGAATACCTGACCGTATTGACTCGGCTGTAGAACGTCCTATTACCGACTTCGGCTTGGCTAGAGTTACCTGGCGAAGTGCCGCAGCATGGGCAAAGAGCGCGTCCATACTGATGGATACCCCTGGCATGATTGCACCTCCAAGATATTCCCCACTAACAGAGATTCCGTCCACGGTAGTAGCCGTACCAAGATCTGCCACTATGCACGGACCTCCATAAATGCTAAACGCTCCAATTGCATTAGCTATCCTGTCTGGCCCGACCTCTCGAGGATCATCGTACAGTATGGGCATACCGGAACGTAGACCTGGCTCGAGTACGACAAGCCTTATCCCCGGCAACCAACGCGAAGTCATCTCCTTCAATGCAGTTGCAGCACTGGGAACTGAAGAAGTAACCACTATCCCGGTTACAGTCGAATCAATCCGAAGACCGACCAGACTCAGCAAATGGAAAAGGTTCATAGCATACTCATCTGCTGTCCTCTCTGGAACAGTGCTCGTGCGCCAATGATGTACAAGTCCTGCCAGGTAAGTGGCATGCTGTTTTTCATCATAACCAGCTCTAATGCCAGAATTTCCCTCTCTACTGGTGCTACCGTCTCTTTCTCCACTGACACCCGGATCTCTCTCACCATTGGCGTAGTTGACAGAAAGGTCGAACAGACCGATAACAGTCTCGGTATTCCCTACATCTATTGCAAGAAGCATTACCGCGCCACCAGACTATTCATCTATATCAAGACCCAGATCAAGGGCAGCAACCGAATGGGTAAGGGCACCCACCGATATAAAATCTACCCCACATGATGCGTAATCAGCAACATTCTGTATTGTGATACCACCGGATACCTCCACTAGTATACGACCATCGCTGCGCAAAGAAGACAGTAACTCTACGCATCTACTCACCTCCGCTGGCGTCATGTTGTCCAAAAGCACCATGGCTGCCCCGGCCTCTTGTGCTTCGACAGCCTGCTCTATTGTGTCACATTCTACTTCCACCAGCTTCACCGGCCAGTTCGCACGTGCAACAGCAACTGCCTCAGAGATTGACATTCCGGTCAGATGATTGTCCTTGATCAATATCGCCTCAGATAAATTACCTCTATGGTTTCTTCCTCCTCCCGCACGTATAGCGGCTTTTTCCAACGCTCTCAGGCCTGGCGTTGTCTTCCGGGTATCAAGAATGACAGCCTTACTGTCAGGTATGCTCGCCTGTACAACAAAGCGGTTGGTCAGTGTCGCCACTCCCGAAAGATGGCACAAAAAATTAAGTGCCGTTCTCTCCGCAGTGAGGATAGAGCGGAGGCTACCCGATACCTCTGCAATTACCGAACCATTGGACACCTCTCCTCCGTCGAAAACCAACCAGTTTACATGAATAGAACTATCTATCTGCATAAATGCCTCGATAGCACAGAGTCTCCCCGCGACTATACCATCTTGGCGAGATTTGATGCAAAAGCGGGCAGTGCGTTCCAATGGGATCAACGCTGCAGTGACATCACCCAACGGCAACAGGTCTTCTTCTATTGCCAGCCTGACGGCCTGACGAACAGCTCCTATGGGAGGATCCGGTTGTGCTTGGCTTTCGGCAATCATACTTGCTTTGGTCATCATACTTGCTTTGGCGACCATTCTTGCAACTGTAGTGGTCGTTGCGCTGAAGACATACTGCTCATACTGATGGGATTCATACTGACAAGGTTACACCGCTGGATTTCCATGTACAATCCTGACTAAGCCACGTTCGCTGGCGTCGGGGTACTCTATCCTTGCGTGGGCACCTCTGGTCTCTCTTCGGTCATAGGCTGACCTGACCAGTGCATTTGCGACAATACACATGTTGAGTAACTCTATTGTATCACGATTTATATACATCTGATTACCTGCAAGTGAGCTACTCTCAGACGCTTGATCCCCTATAAGCTTGACAGACATAGGTGACGTAGGCACAGACATGGACGTGGGTATGGGCATGGGCATGGACGACATGGGTATAGACGACACAGTATCATGTATCGTTCGGGCTACTCCACTGAGACCGCCCTCAGATCGTATCACTCCGCCGCCCTGCATCATCTCCTCTTGAAAGTGCTCCCTCATCTTTCTTATCTTTGAATCTGTTTGATGACCAATTGACCCCGGAATCAGAGCACTCTCATGTTGTGTAATCTCATTCTGCATACTTGAATGCTCCATTGAATCACTCTCATGCTGTGAACTTGCGTGTTCCATGCGTGAGCTTTCACGTCCTATGGGAGAGATACCATAATGCTCCTCGAACTCCTCTACCCCCATGCACGCAACCCTGCTCTGTGCTCCCAACCAAGCTGCAATGGCTCCGGTCGCATCGGCCTTCCGCTTGCCCGATACAATAGCTCTGGCTGCCCTTATGCCATACACCAACCCCTCCAGTAAAGAGTTGGATGCCAGTCGGTTAGCTCCATGTACCCCCGTACATGCGACCTCACCAGCGGCAAAAAGACCTTCGCAACCAGTAGCTCCATCTAGGTCGGTGAGAATTCCTCCTGATACATAGTGTGCTGCAGGAGCAACCGGCAACCAATCTTTGGTAGGATCCAGATTGCAACTCTCCAGCATAGTAAATATTGTAGGAAATCGCTCATCAAAACCAGCCAGGCCAGTAGCATCCAGCCAAAGATGGGGCATGCCCTGCTCTGCCATCTTTAGAGCTATCGCCCTACTTACCTTGTCACGGGGAGCAAGTTCGTCTACAAACCTATTCCCATCCCTATCACGTAATACGGCACCATGACCACGAAGAGCTTCAGATAACAATGGTCTAGGCATGACAGCATGATATAGAGCAGTGGGATGAAATTGGAAAAACTCCAAATCGGCCACTGGCACTCCTGCCCTTAGCGCCATAGCAACACCATCTCCGGTAGCTTCAGGAGGATTGGTAGTAACGGAATAGAGTTGTCCAGCGCCCCCAGTAGCCAGCAAAACCACTTCCGCTCTAATCTCCTGCAAATTACCCAACGGATCTATACAGCGCACTCCCTTGCAAATACCCATTTCTACAATCAAATCGAAGCTGAACCATCTCTCCATGATGGTAACATCGCTTGCACGCACAGATTCCACAAGTGCACGCTCCACCTCTGCTCCAGTAGCCACCCCTCCAGCATGTAAAACTCTGGCAGCAGAATGCCCCCCTTCTCGTGCCCGCAGGTAATTCCCTGCTGCGTCACGATCAAATGACATACCGGCAGCGACTAGGGCAATAATTGCATCCGGTCCCTCATCCACCAGAACACGAACAGCATCCAAGTCGCAGAGTCCGTCACCTGCCTTGAGTGTGTCAGACATGTGTTGATCAATGCTGTCCTCGTCACCGGGCAATACTGCCGCTATTCCACCCTGTGCCCAACGAGTAGCTGACTGGCTTAACTCTCCCTTTGTTATGATACCGACACGCATATCTTTATCAATACCGGTCGTACTCCTTTTGCTAATCGTGTTCCTTTTGCCAGCTATACTCCTTTTGTCGGTCGTGTCTCTTTTGTCGGTTATGTCCCTTTTGCCGAATGTGTCCCCCATACTAGCCATACCGTTCATGCTCAATGACAGTGCAGCAAAAAGACCAGCTACGCCACTACCTATCACCAAGACATCAAAGGAAGCTGGCTGGCTCGGCATGGAAGTAGCAGGTGACTCAAGATTCATCTTGACATCCTCCCCATGGCTAAAGCCAGAGACTTGTAGGGAGCGTCCTAGGGAGCGTCTGGTCAAGATTCATCGGGACATTTGACCGGTAGTGCCTGCATCAAGGTGCAATGGCACTCCCTTCAGGGTAGGACGGTTACGATCATCTACATGCACCACCTTAGGGCTATAATTGGCCAGCTCCACCTCTTCGTAATCGGCATAGGTCAATATAATCACCTTGTCCCCTGGATGAACCAACCTGGCTGCAGCACCATTCAGGCAAATCTGTCCGGCATCGCCCTCTATGGCATACGTTTCGAATCGGGCACCGTTATCAATATCCAGTACCGCTACCTGCTCATTCTCCATGATGTCCGCAAGCTCCATCAAGGCCGGATCTATACTAATTGAGCCTATATAATTGATATTCGCTTCCGTCACGGTAGCCCTGTGTATCTTGGACTTTAGCATATGCCTTCTCATACTACTATCCTTCCTCCTCTCTGGAGAATATGCCTTCTCATATTTATATCCTTCCTATCCTCCTCTATATCCTTCCTGTCCCTCGATGATAACATTGTACTCCGATATTATCTATCAGCCTAACATCACCGACTTTAGCTGCAACAAGTAGCCTGATACGCTCACCATCATTGCCAAGCTTATTACCTACTGGTACAAAACTATCTGCATAGACTATTTCGGCGTATTCGACCAACACTCCCTCCTCTTTTTCCATCTCAACAACCATAGCCTTTTTAGCCACATCGATACCAGCGCTAGAACAAATCGCCTTCTCTCCTGCGAGCAGGGCACGATAAAGAGACAGAGCGGCCTTGCGCATCTTTGGGGAAAGATTTCTATTACGGCTGGACATGGCAAGGCCGTCAGCCTCTCTGACCGTAGGACACGGTACTACCTCTACCGGAAGCAGCATTTCCCTGACCAACTCTCTAACAACTGCAATCTGCTGATAATCCTTCTCACCAAAATACGCCTTACACCTCCCCGCAATAGCAAACAACTTGGCTACTACGGTTGCAACCCCGTCAAAATGACCTGGCCTGAAAGCACCCTCCAGTATCTCCGTGACACCTGATACATGTACCACGCTGCCAGGCGGTGCCGGATATCCAGGATACATCTCTTCCACGCTCGGGACAAACACTATATCAGCACCACGCTCCTGGCAAAAATTCAAGTCTTCCTCTAGCGTCCTGGGGTAACGATCCAGGTCGGCATGGTCATTAAATTGCAATGGGTTGACGAAAATAGTGACTACCACCACGTCACACTCACGCCTGGCTCGCTCTATCAGTGACCCATGTCCTGCGTGCAACGCCCCCATGGTCGGTACCAAGCCAATCTGCATACCAGTAGATCTCGACTCCTCCAGTCTCCGCTGTAGTACGACCGCCTGATCGACCACCTCTACATCTCTACTTGTGTCCCTGCTGCCTGTGCCCCTGCTCTCCTGTAGCAAAATGTCTGTAGCCCTGACACCCTCCCCATGGCCAAAGCCAGGGACTTGCAGGACGTGTCTGGTCATTTGCTCGATCAACTGCAACTCTGCCAGGTAAGCAGCTCTGTCCTGCTCATTCAAAGCCGCCAAATGCCTTGCTATGGTATCTTTGTCACCTCGAGACGCAGGACCGGTCAATGCATCCTGGACACCCATAGAATGTATGTCATCGAGAGTAAATCTGGCTAAGTCCAGTAGCGCATCCATATCCAACCCTGCCAAAGCTCCCACCCTGCCAGCATGAGACATCAAGGCAACAAGGTGATTGGCAGCTATACAGCCTGCAGCATGGTACAGCACTCTCGCACTGTCATCGATATGGATTATTCTTCCACCCAAGTCATGCACTATATCACTGACCGCGATATCCCCCGATACGGCAAATCTCATCCCACTTAACAAACGATCCTTACCTACCACCGGGTCAGGGAGTGGAGCAAACGGATGCAATACCGCCCTACGCGGATGAGGCAATAGAGCGTCTATATCAGTAGCGCCTGACAGATGAACCACTAATGTATCTGGGTCAGGTTCTATGGATTTGGCTGTCTCTGCTATTGACCTATCAGGAACGGCCAGTATAAGGATATCCGTCCCATGTGACATCTCTCGCAAATCCGAGCTATGACTATAAGGACCATCTACACGATATCCAACTTCTTGCAGTGCTCCAGCAAAAGCCTTACCAGCTCTACCGGCACCTATTATGCGTATATTTTTCATTCACTCCCTTATACGATCCAGTCCTCAAAAATTTGCGGTACCGGTCGCTCCAAGTCGTAATTTCACTATTTCTATCTACAAAACACTATACACTATATAACACCCTATTCATAGAGTACTACATACTGAAGTTTACTACATATATTACCTTAACAGTATACGCCGACAAATGTCTCTGCACAAAATCACTTGCACATTGATGACTACGTACCTGGACATCGATATCCGGAATATAAGCGCAAAGCTACCAAGAAACGTAACACTGGCAATGATAAAAGACGGGTTGCCAATAGGAGGTAGCAGACTGATGGATAACAGCAGGGTCATGGACAACAACAGGGTGGAGGACAGTGGTTGAGGGGAAAACAACAACTACTGTTGCTCTACATCATTTATTGCTCTACATTATTTGCCCTGGGAGGACGACGGCGAGGCTTGGATGCAGCGACTCTTGCGGCGGCCTTGGCTCTTACCTTGGGCATGAATATTACCACATAGACAGTAGAGAGCAATCCAAGTACAGCAACCACCAAAAACGGCAATAACGATAGGTGCGAAGGATGACGTGGATCAGAAAAGGCACCGATTACCGTTAAAATCCCAAATACCACCATGGCAAAGATACCGAGTAGGCGTCCAAATTTCAGAGTGAAAGGTCTTGTGCGATCAGCTTCCTTCCGCCTCAATCTTACAACACAGTAACCCG
>JAJZWK010000040.1 GCA_021846725.1 Actinomycetes bacterium
GCCTCTTGCACTATTATTTCGAGGTTATAATCCATTGGCTACCTTCTTGGTTCGGATGTCGCGCTGGCGTAGTGCTTCGTAGGATATTATCGCTGCGGCGGTAGCAGCGTTTAGTGACTCCATCTGACGCGATAATGGTATGGTGATGTTGGCATCCATATGCCTCTTAATGTTATCAGGTAATCCTGATCCTTCATTACCGATTACGAGTGCAAATGGTTCGTGAAACGAGTATGCAGTGTAAGGTTGTTCACCGTGGGCGGTCGTGCCGACGATTGTCAGGTGGTTGCTATGAAGCATGTCAATCATTCTCAGTGACGGTATGTCATGAAGTATGGGAACGTGTAATATACCTCCTGCAGACGCTCTTACGGCCTTCGGGGAATAGGGATCCGCAGAGCCTTCAGTGAAAATAGCTGCGTCCGCTCCAGATGCTGCTGCGATTCGCAGAATAGACCCAGTGTTGCCCGGGTCACTTACATTCACACAAGCTAGTACGAAAGTAGCACCTTCAAGTATGCTGGGAGTCCATTGTGTCTGTGCTACTACAGCCAGTACTGGTTGAGGGGATTTGGTACTAGAGATACGATTCAGTGCGGCATCAGAAAGTACATATACAGGTATATCGTGTAGTTTGGCTATGCCGGTCAGCTCCTGTGCTGCTCTTGTATGAATCACACTTTCGCTAAGATATATTTGTGTCGCATCCTGTAGTGCGAGTGAGGTCAGTTTCCACCCTTCTACTATGAAAAGCGAACTTTCCCGGCGTGCATGAATATCCTTTGAAAGTTCACTCAGCCATCGTACTCGGCGATTTCTTGGTGATAGTGGGATCAATCGGTAGTAGATTTGGCTATTTCGACCAGTTTCTGAAATGTGCTTTCATCTGTTATGGCTATGTCAGCCAGCATTTTACGATTTAACATGATGCCGGACCTGTTCATTCCAGCAATAAACTGGCTATAGGAGAGCCCGTGGATTCTGGCGGCTGCATTTATGCGTTCTATCCATAGCCTTCTAAAGTCACCCTTCTTTGCGCGGCGATCCCTGTAAGCGTACTGTCCGGCATGCATGACAGCTTCGTTTGCCGATTTGAACGTTCTACTACGTTCTCCGTAATAACCCTTTGCTTGCTCCAGTATGGAGCGATGATGTTTCCTACCGTGTATCCCACGTTTTACTCTTGCCATTTTTATATACCTTTATATGTCTATATGTCTATGTTCCTGTATGTCAAGTTGTTATTTGCTTATGCATCCATTAGCAGTAGCCGTACTTCTTTACGTATCAGTGACTACTAATGCTGCGACGCTATCATTCTATATACCTAGCAGTCGCCGTGCCTCTCTGCGGTCACCGGATGACAATTCTACCTCGTGACCTAACCTCCTGAGCCTCTTTGAACTCTTCTTTTCAAGCAGGTGCGAGCGCATCGCGTGCCTGCGCATCAACTTACCGCTAGCAGTAACCTTGAACCGTACTGCTGCTCCTCTGTGAGTCTTCATCTTTGGCATATTTAGTTAATCCCTTTCATCTCAATGAGGAAGTATACCATATTATTATCCGCTCTGGTATCGTTGCAGCAGGCGACCAGATGACTGTGGTGCCTGGCAGCACGTGTTCAAAAGAATAGCAACAACTCAATGCTTTAGCTACGATGGTTGGTGATTAGCGGATACCTATGACATTTCAAGAGATGTACCAGTGGATATCACATTTCTATCCGGTCAAGTAGTATCTGGTGGCCCTTCCTGGGTCTATGGCTGGTGATTTCCAGCAATTTCGTTGCTTGCCGGTGTCGCTCCATTTTGTGGGGTGGAACCGTTCAATGAAGCTGAAGTCTTGTGTTGCTTCGCGGGAGCCAATACCATCACCATATTCTTTCCGTCCAGCTTTGCTTCGTTTTCTACTCTCCCTACAGAAGCTGTTCGTTCCATGACATTATCGAGTATCTTTTTACCTAGTTCGGGATAGACTGCTTCTCGACCCCTGAACATGATTGTAACCTTTACCTTGTGTCCCTCAGCCAAGAATTTTTCAACTTGCCTTGTCTTGGTTTCGAAGTCACTCGATCCTATCTTTGGACGGTATTTCATTTCCTTCAGTACGGTGCTTGAGCCCCTCCTCTTTGATTCACGAGCTTTTTGTTCGTTGTCAAACTTGTATTTACCGTAGTCCATCAATCTGCATACTGGAGGATTGGCTAAAGGTGCCACCTCCACTAGGTCCAAGTACAATCGCCTGGCAATAGCCATAGCTTCAGTAATTGATTTGATACCCAGTTGCTTCCCATCTTCACCCACAAGCCGTACTTGACGTGCCTTGATGTCTTGATTTACTCGTACTTCACTGTCTTTTGCGGTAGTTGCTATTTACGTTCTCCTTGTCTGATCTACTGTATTACAATTCCTATAGTATAGCTTACGTTATCCGATAAGAGTAAAGAATTATCTGACAGAAGAGAGAATTGTGATTATGAGTACATTGTGGACACCCCAGGGAGAATGGCCGATAGATAAAGGTACCGGCTCGTCGAGAGATTCGATGCCGGGCAAGGACTCAGCTGCCTCCGGTAAAAGCTCTGGTAGCCATGCTTCCGATGAACATAACTCTGGTGGCCAAGCTACCACTGGCCAAGCTACCACTGGCCAAGGTGCTGACAGCCAGGATACTCAGCCCGTCACCGGCCAACCCTCTACTAAGCACTCTGAGAATCCGGAGAATGATAAAACTTCATCTGAAGAGGAAGCTATAGCACGACTGCGTAAAGAATTGGCTGATGCGCCTGTAGAAGTCGTGCTGGCTAACCATGCTGCAGGGATATTCGAGCTTGCTACGATATATATGTCGAATAACCCTCCAAAATTGCCGCAGGCTCAATTGGCCATAGATGCTCTGGGTGCTTTATTGGGAGGGCTGAAAGGTCGGCTGGGTGAAGCGGAAAAGACGATGGAGGATGCACTTGCCCAGATAAGGATTGCTTATGTGCAGATGGTGAATGCTCAGGGTAAGCAAGGCAGTCAGGCAAAATAGAGCAGTTGATATAAGAATATTCGTGCCAGCGATGAACATAAAATATTAACAGTGATGATGGACATATTTGACGACTTCATTTACAGGGAGCTCGTTTACCAGACTACCTCAGAGGATCTGATAGGGATAATGAACCATGCTCAGCCTGGTGAGTTTACGTGCTATGCCGGGTTTGATCCTACTGCACAGAGTCTGCATCTCGGCAATTTGATACAGATACTCTTGCTTAGGCGGTTGCAATCAGCTGGTATGAACGTGATTGCGCTTGTCGGTGGAGCAACTGCACTGGTAGGAGATCCATCAGGCAAGATGGCTGAACGATCAATGCTTGATCGTAGCACGAGTCATGACTATCTTGAAAACGTCAGGGGTCAAATAGAGAGTTTGCTGGATACTTCAAGTAGCACTGCCAGAATTGTGAATAATGCTGACTGGTTGGAATCGTTGAACCTAGTGCAGTTTTTACGAGAAATAGGCAAACATTTTACAGTCAATCAGATGATATCCAAGGAATCCGTTAAACAGAGGTTGGCACGACCTGAACAGGGTATATCCTTTACCGAGTTTACTTATATGCTTTTGCAGGCATATGATTTCCTTCAATTATATGACACTTATGGTTGTAGGCTACAGACCGGAGCCAGTGATCAATGGGGTAATATCACTATGGGAGTAGAACTTATTGGGAGAATTCGTAATGTCATAGCCTATGGCCTTACCACTCCATTACTCCAGAGGGCAGATGGTTCCAAATTTGGCAAGACAGAGGAAGGTACCATCTGGCTTGATCCCTCCCTGACCAGTCCATACCGTTTCTATCAGTACTTGGTCAGAGTCGACGACAGTGAAGTGGTGTTTTACCTCAAGGCCCTGACCTTTCTCTCCATCGATGAAATCGAGGACTTGCGTGAGAAGGTGGCGAAAAGGCCTGAGAAGCGGGAGGCTCAGTTGGCATTAGCCAAGGAGGTGTGTACTTTAGTGCATGGTGCCCATACGACTATGCAGGTTCAGGCAGCATCAAACGCTGTCTACAGTGAGGATATAGCATCGTTGGATGATACGCTCTTTTCAGAGATATTTTCTGATGCTCCTCATACCATTCTGCCAAGGTCTTTATTGGATGGTGGAGGGTACGATATCGTGGATGCCTTGGTTGCTAGTGGACTCAGTGAATCCAAATCAAGAGCTAGAGTTACCGTTGACCAGGGTGGTGCATACGTTAACAATCACCGTATTTCTTCCTCTGAACATTTAATTGATCGTTCTATGTTATTGCACGACAGGTATTTGTTGTTAAGGCGTGGTAAAAGAGAATACCACTTATTGGAATTCCTGTGAGCTAGATGACCTATGTGATATATATCGCAGCACTAGGCGTTATGGTCGTAGCTGTAGGTCTCACTGTGATTACACTATTCGGCAGACGCAATTGATCTGGTCTGCTCTCCAAGCAGGGGAGTGATTATCTCCAATACTTGCGGGGTCAACTGGGCAATGAAAGAACCATATATCATGTCATCGTCTTCTTCCTGCAGAGCTATTTGTTCGATAACTGCAAGACATTCCAATAGATCAGTCATACCTGTATCCATATTTTTTGCAAGATGTGATACACGCTCAGCCAGTTCCTCGAGCATGATGGGTTCATTGCCAGCTATTTCTTCTGTATCGTCGTAATAATAATCATTCATATGACACAGCATAACATGATAATCATCATAGGTTTGTTTCTGGCCCAATTTTCGGCTGATGACCGCAACTCCTCTAGTGTGGTCTTGTAGTGCCTTGATTCGGTCACTACAATCTTGCAATCATTCGGTGGTTTCTCAAGGACAGAATTGGCATTGCCTGTACTCTTGGAACTAAAATTATGATATGAACATGAAAACCAACCCCATACATATTGCAGTTACTGGTGCAGCAGGTCAGATTTGCTATTCGTTAGTCTTTCGCATAGCTTCAGGAGATTTACTAGGTAAGGATCAGCCCGTAGTATTACATCTTTTAGAGATAGAGCCAGCCATGAAAGCGTTGGAGGGCGTAGCTATGGAGTTGGACGACTGTGCATTTCCGTTACTGGCTGGCATGGAATTGACATCTGATTTGAAAGTAGCTTTTGAGGGGGTCTCATGGGCGTTGCTGGTGGGTTCAGTTCCCAGAAAGGCAGGTATGGAGAGGAAGGATCTGCTTGGAGTCAACGGTGGTATATTCAAGCCACAGGGAGAGGCTATAGCTTCCTATGCTTCATCTGATGTGAGGATTTTTGTAGTTGGCAATCCCTGTAATACGAACTGCCTTATAGCTAGGTCACATGCGAGGGACATACCTGATGAAAGATGGTTCTCCATGACTAGGCTTGATCAAAATAGAGCGCAGAGTCAGCTTGCTAAGAGGGCCGGTGTATCTGTCGATCAGGTGACCAATACGGCTATTTGGGGGAATCATTCTTCTACTCAGTTTCCTGATTTCGAGAACGCCATGATAGGTGGTCGTCCCGCTCCAGAGGTGATCAATGATTCAACCTGGCTTCAAGGTGATTTCATCACTACCATTCAGCAGAGGGGGGCAAAGGTCATTGAAGCACGCGGCTCCTCATCTGCTGCGTCAGCTGCCAATGCAATCATAGATTCTGTAAACAGCATTATAACGCCTACTCCTGCAGGCGATTGTGTGTCGCTATCTACTATCTCACACGGTGAGTATGGGATTTCTGAAGGTCTGGTGTTTGGTTTTCCCATGAAGTCAAATGGCTCCACATGTGAGGTGATAGAAGGGTTTGCCCACAGCTCTTTTGCGAAGGAGCGTATAGATATTACGATGAAAGAGCTTCAAGAAGAACGGGACGCTGTTATATCACTCGGACTGATATAAGCTGATATAAGATTGAGCGGGAGATATGCTCGTATTGTCTTAACTAGGCTGAAGAAACCTAAATTTGTATGCCAGACCTCTTCAAAAAAGATAATTTTCTGTTCAGTGCTTCTTGCCATGCACGGAAATCCTCATCGTAGTTATCGCGGTCACCGTCTTCGATAGCGTGTTCAAGATTATCGAATGCAGCATCCTCTGCGTCAAGTAGCTCCCTATACTTCAGTATAGACTGGTCATCCAGTATTCCTGTCGTAGTAGTCATAACTTGTTTCCTTTCTATCTATGACAACTGATCAACTGTAAGGTATCTTGCCTATGATAACAACCATAGCGCGTGTAAATCACTTTTGCATACGGTTGTCGTACTTTGGTGTTACTCGGTACTCCCCAGTACTTGAAGTGCTTGGTGGGTCTCCAGGTATGAGGACAGGAAAGCAACCCTGACATCCTCCCCATGGCTAAAGCAGGGGCTTGCGGGGGGTGCGTTAGGTCAGTCTGCTTCGATGAATATGCATTCACCGGGACACTCTTCTGACGCTTCTTGTACCGCATCTTCAAGGTCTGCCGGTACTGCCACTATTCCAGCCTGTCCTCCTGGGTCATTCATTACGGTGTCACCGTCTTTGACATATGCAAGTCCATCATCCAACAGTGTGAATACCGGTGGACAGATTTCTTCGCACAATCCATCTCCAGTGCACAGATCTTGATCAATCCAAACTTTCACTTAGTAATCCTCCTGAACTTATCAGTAATGACGTGATATCTATCACACCTTATTGTTATTCTATCACGGCGCTAGCGAAGATAGCCATATTCGACAAGATCAATATCAAGATGTACATGATGGCTTGACAGACCAACGATCCAATGAACAACAATTGCTCTGAATTGTAGTAGGTTGATACTTGTAGACAGGTACTTGATGATATAAGTGGTTAATGTAGTAGCAGTAAAGTGCCGATACCGCATTAGAATTGGCAATAGGAGGTTGTTATGGCACTAGAGAAAGATAATAACGACGAGAGAACTTCCAGAGATGCAGAATTATACAGGCTTAGGCGCCAGCTGAACGAGGCAGAAGAGGAATTATCTTTCCTGCGTCGTCGAGATACTGATGAATCTGGGCGTTACAGGATGCTGGAGGATAAGTTACATGAGGCAAGGTCTCAGCTTGCTCAAGCTAATTCGCGAAATGAGAAGCTTGTTTTTGCCCTGCAACAGGCTAAGGAGCATGTGGAATCGTTACGTGAAGAGGTTGCCAAATTGGCTCAGCCACCCTGCGGATATGGTACATTTCTTCGGGCAAATGATGATGGTACGGTAGATATACTTACCGCTGGTAGGAAGATGAGAGTGTCAGTACATCCCGATGTAGATATATCTACACTCATCAAAGGACAGGAAGTGCTTTTGAACGAGTCTTATGCTGTCCTTATGGCAACCGAGCCTGAGAGCAATGGCGAGGTAGTTACCGTAAAGGAGGTACTGGAGGGCAAGAAGCGAGCAATAGTGTATGCTAGGGCAGATGAAGAGAGGGTAGTCGAACTGGCTAATGACCTTGAGAACGAGAAGCTGCGTTCAGGTGATACTTTGCTTATGGAGCCCAGAGGGATGTTAGTCGTAGAGAGGCTCCCGCGTCCAGAGGTGGAGGAACTGGTTCTTGAAGAGGTTCCAAATGTGACTTATAGCGATGTAGGTGGGCTCGACAGCCAGATCGAAGCTATTACAGATGCTGTAGAACTTCCCTATTTGTACAGGAAGCTATACAACGATTACAAGTTACCGGCACCAAAGGGTATCTTGCTTTATGGTCCACCAGGATGTGGTAAGACTCTTATTGCAAAAGCGGTTGCCAACTCGCTTGCTCACAAGGTGGCCGATGTTACAGGAAATAGTGAGGCGCGTAGTTATTTTCTGAACATAAAAGGACCTGAATTGTTGAATAAGTACGTTGGAGAGACTGAGAGGCAGTTGCGCTTGGTATTCGAGCGGGCTAGAGAGAAAGCCGAGGAGGGCGTGCCTGTGATCGTATTCTTTGATGAGATGGACTCGCTCTTTCGTACCAGAGGGACAGGGATCAGCTCAGACATGGAATCTACTATAGTTCCGCAGTTACTGGCCGAGATAGACGGGGTAGAGGCATTAAAAGATGTCATAGTCATAGGTGCATCGAATCGCGAAGATCTGATAGATCCCGCGATTCTTCGCCCCGGTCGTCTGGATGTGAAGATAAAGATTGAGCGTCCTGATGAGGTCGCATCTGCTCAGATATTCTCCAAATATCTCACTCACGATTTGCCAATAGACGAGAACGAAGTAGTTTCTCTGGGAGGAGGTGACCCGGCCAAGGCAGTAAAGGCGATGATAGATGCTGCAGTAGCTGAGATGTTTTCAATGGGAGATGATAATCGTTTTCTCGAGGTAACCTATCAAAATGGAGACAAGGAAGTACTATATTTCAAAGATTTTGCTTCTGGTGCCATGATAGAGAACGTCGTCAGGCGAGCTAAAAAATCTGCCATAAAGCGTCAGATTGCAGACGAGGGAACCGGCATCATGCTTGGCGATCTCATTTCGTCGATCCATCAGGAGTATAAAGAGAATGAGGACCTTCCCAATACTACAAATCCAGATGATTGGGCCAAGATCTCAGGTAAGAAGGGCGAGAGGATCGTCTACGTGAGGACATTGGTTTCGGAACACAACGAGACCAAGGGTGGGAGGTCTATAGAGAGGGTCGGCACTGGTCAGTACCTCTAGTTGGTCTCTGGTGAGCAGCTATTTGTTGTAGCGGAGGAAATGAAGTGTGCCCGTAGTTAGGTTCACCAGTGTGATGAATGCTGTTGCCAGAAGGCATGACCCACCTACTGCTACCAGTATTGCATCAGATGTCGCATATCCGGTCGCAACTGATGCTATGCCTAATGTGACTGTTACATATGTGGTTGCAGCAAAACGGTGGTCGTACAGATCCGAGAACATGATTTGCTTACCGTTTGAACCAGCTACTATTCCTCGTGACCTGAGTATTGTCCATGAGATGAACGGTACGATTTTATGAACGTGTCCTACTATTGCGGTCAACAGCCAGCCTGCAGCACATACTATCACCGTTGCCGCCAGAGCTTCTCCCTGGGTGTGGTTGTAGCGGATAACGACTAAGGTGCCAACTGCAAGCGGCATACTGAACGCAAGCCAAATAGATGATGTCACTACGTATACAAGATGTAGATCGGTTTTACGTTTCCGGTGCTTGATGTGGCTAACAAGACTTGTATAGTGGGCTGCAATACCGACTAGGAGTATTGCTACACCTGGCCATGCAAGCCATGGGAGAGAGAAGCCGATTCCGCTGGCGAGTATGGTTGCACCGATAAAAAAACTTATTATTGCGATACCACCTGATCTGTGTTTGCCAGGGACATGTGCGAGAAAGAACATTGGCCAGAGTTTCTGGCTGACTGCGACATATGTTAGTCCCAGCCATGCGAAAAGCCCTGCTACCCCCATTGCCATATCCTCGTGAGGAGAGATGGAGAACCAATTGGTCTGACGGTCAAAGACAAATGTTACTCCGAGTAATGTAGTAAACGTAGCACCCAGCATGGAGAGACGTAGTCCGTTTACGGATGCACTGGATGGAGAGTTTATGAGAGCCGGGAGGACATTGAACAGAATGATAGCCAGTCCACAGGCCGCGAGTATTCCGCTGGCTACGGTAACATACTCTGTTTGCGTAGCAACACCAATCGGTAACATCCAAGATGCAGAGATCCATACAACCAGGGTAGCCCATGATAAACGAGTAGAACGCAGAGGATGACTCGTGATAACAGGTATGAACTGGTGGATGGCACCGATTATTCCCACTGATAAGGTGGCCAGAACGCAGAGATGAGTGATGGCTACGACTGGATCCGTTGTCGGATCTGGTATCCCATCATGTCGAGCCCATAGTAAGGCTATGCCAGTTGCAGCAAGCCCCAGTGCTGATGCAGAGAGAAATGCTAGAGGGATGGCTGGAGGAGGTACTGCGCTAGGTACGCCAGGTGGGCGATTAGACCAGGTAGCTACTGATTTTTTCTCTTGGATAGCTGGTTGCTTGTATTCACCGATCATAATAGGTATAATTCTAACATATACTATAAAAATTAAGTTCATCTCATGGATATTTTGAAAGGAGCGAGTTGATTATGGCTATCTTAGATGTTCGTCCAATCATTGCAGCAGGTGATGAACCGTTCGACATGATTATGTCTGCAGTGAGGGAACTTGCCGATGACGATGAATTGACTATTCTTGCACCCTTTGAGCCTGTTCCGTTGGAAGGGGTTCTGTCGTCTCAAGGGTTTTACTACGAAGCGACTAACATAGGTGGCACTGATTGGAAAGTAGTATTTCGGAGAGCCAAGTGAATGCTGATTACGATATTGTCGCCAGTTCTGGAGAGATTGATGGCAATGATGATGCTGATGTTGATGACATTCTTGAGGTAGTTTGGCGTGCGCTTGGTGATGTATACGATCCAGAGCTTTGCCTCGATGTAGTTTCACTGGGGCTGGTTTATGGAGTGCACGTGGAGAATGGTAGGATCATTGTGGAGATGACTTTGACTACGCCAGGTTGTCCTGCTTCACAGAGCTTTCCTGAGGTTGCTCAGTCTGCCATTGAGCAGGCTAGTGGTATCTCGGACGTGGAAATACGACTTGTATGGGATCCGCCATGGAGTCCTCAAATGATAAACGACGATGCGGCCAGACTTCTTGGATTTAGATAAGGGATGGGTATCTCCCCATTGACCGGACACCTGAGCTAAGAAGTAGTATATTGGCATCTTCTAACAGTAGTCGGCAGCATTCCAAAGAACATCGTATAGAATTACTTCGTGTATATGACTCTACTGGTCGTACTGGAGATGATTATCGTGTCTTAGTGGATAGATTATGGCCTCGTGGTATTTCAAAGATAGAGGCAGATATAGACGAATGGGCTAAAGAGATTGCTCCCAGTACCGAGTTGCGTAAGTGGTATGGTCATGATCCCGCTCGTTTCGAGGAGTTCTCCAAGAGGTATCGTGATGAGTTGTCTTCTGATATAGCTACTGGCGAGTTATCTCGTCTTGTGGAGATATCAAGACACAGGTTATTGGTGATTTTGACTGCTACAAGAGAGTTGGATATCTCAGGTGCCGCTGTATTATATGATGTATTGCGATCCCTGAACGCAGGCTATAGTCATCTATAAGAAGTTCATACTGGTATTTCAAGCTATTATCATTCTCCATAGCCAGTGCTGCAAGGTGAGCACTGATCCAGTGTGGGGGTGGAGATTAGACGCTGCAGAATCAAGATTCTGATTGAGGTGCTTGCAAGGTGAGCACTGATCCAGTGTGGGGGTGGAGCATATTCATATATAATCTGCTATATGAGCACTATGGAGACTATGGAGATTAGGACCTACGGAGATGCGGTACTCCGTAAGAAGGCAATGGAGGTATCCGATATCGATGGGCGGTTGGCTGAATTGGTTGAAGTCATGATAAACACCATGCATGAGGCTCCTGGTGTAGGACTTGCTGCTCCCCAGGTTGGTGTATCGAAGCGATTGTTCACTTACGATATAGGACGTGATCTCGACGATGCAGCTACTCCTGACAACCATATCCATGGTGTAATCATAAACCCGACTATCGTAGAGTCGCGAGGTGAATGGACTTACGAGGAGGGTTGTCTTTCTGTCCCCGGTTTTTCCTGGCATATTACTCGTCCCAAGGAGGTCTATTTGAAGGGGTACAACTTAGAGGGGGAGGAGATATCCATTGAGGCAGATGAACTGTTTGCCAGAGTGTTGCTGCATGAAATCGATCACCTCGATGGAGTACTACTCGTAGATCGTCTTGACAAGGAAGAGCGTAAGCAGGCATTAAAGGCATTACGAGAGAAGTCGGCCTCGCCAGCTGGCCAGACACTTTTGTGAGTGGAGCAGTAACGCATTTACAGGTACTTAAAGCTGAAATGTCCAAAATGTCAACTAGTCGTGTACATTTTGTAGACATGTTACCTATGAATAGTTTTTTGTTGTTCACTCCTAGCCACTACAGACATAATGTAGGAGAGGACACTATGAGAATAGATGGTCAGGAACTCTTTTTCCTGGCATGTACGAACAGCCGCAATACCAGTGCTACCAGGGCAACCACGACCAATACCTTTACTCCGAAGAGCAGGATACCGGCGAGAGCGTTTACGATCCAGAGTACCGCTGCCACTGCTACTATGACACCACCTCCAATCAGTACGGCATCTACGGCTACATGTCTTTTGGCTGGGTGCATTTCGTTAGTAGACATATTGACTCCTTTTTATAATCCACTTATCATCTTACCGCCGAATACGTATAATAAGGTGGCGCGGGTCATCCTATATCCGGAGGTGCATAATGATGTCGTACATGACCATAATGCAGCAGTCATGTACCCAGGTCACGAGATTGAGCCCATCAAGCATGGTAACGTGCATAGCATGGCAGAGTGGGAGATATCAGTATGACACGCTTGGTGTTTCTGGGGACTCCTGAGGCAGCCGTACCATCTCTTAATGCTTTGGCAGAGGCAGGTCATGAGGTGGCTTTGGTAGTAACTCGTGAAGACAAGCGCCGTGGACGGGGGAATTCCCCAAGTCCCACCCCAGTCAAGATTGCTGCATTGGAACTGGGTATACCAATCAGTCATTCGTTAAGCGATGTGATGGAGGCAAAGGCGGATTTGGCTGTAGTCGTGGCTTATGGTCGTATTATCCCCGTAAAGT
>JAJZWK010000041.1 GCA_021846725.1 Actinomycetes bacterium
GCAAACCGAATGAAATGCATGGCACTATTAAGGTATAATTTAGATATGGTAGATATGGTAGACTATTCTGAGCAACATATTACCTCTACTCGACGACTTGATGGGATTGCTCTTTGGCTGCTTCTTCTTGGAGGACCGTTGTTTGTAATTCCTTGGATCATTGGCGTGTTCATGGTGTGGCGATCGCCAAGAAATTGCTCGGCACTTTAATGCTGCCTGGAGGTCTGTTTAGTGCGACCGTGTTCGTTTTTAAAGAGGTTACATTCACCTGTCGTAGCACTGGTATGGTAATCCTTCGACTACAGGTGAAACTGTCGGCTCCAAATATTGCAAAAGCCTAATCGTATAAACAATGTGAATGATGTAAAGGAGTATGCACAATGAAAATGAGTGTGTTGGTGCCACATAAGGTATTAAAGCAAATAGCCAAGGGACTTTCATCCTTGCGGAAAGGCAGTAGCATAATGGCATTTATGTTTCCCGCGTTGCTGGTTGCGGCAAGTGTGGTCTGGGCGATTAGCAGTCACCCCTCGGCTGCCGGTCAGTCCAGATCTACAAACACTAGTACCCATGAGAGAGGAGCAGGCATACTCCCAACTACCGCGGAACCTCTGTCGCCAACTGCCACACTGAATAGTGCGGCGAGCGTATGTCAGATCGCAGCACCCCAGAACAACAAGGGAAATCCTAGTCCATTCATAGCTTGGCTGTACAGGCAGTGCAAAGCCTATCAACCTGGTGACCCTGGGACGATTTCGTCTGCCTTGCAGGCAGCAAAAGATGGGCACAATCTTTTTAAGTGGCTCTTGTGCCACTATGCGAATCAGCAGGTTTCCTCCGGACATGCAAGCTGGCTGGACAAAATGACGGTGACCAATTGCGAGGTCAAGCTTCCGCCACCAGTGATTGGCATCAGTAAGATGATTGGACAACCACCTGTGTCATCCGGAGTACATGCAAATACCATATATACCGGCAGTCCCGTTGACGGTGCGGACTCCGTGGTGGTATGGGCAGGGACGGCTATACAGCCCAACACAGGTGAAGTGGTAGGTCCACCATCCATGCCAACCGGTGCTGTGGTGGAGGGTATGGGTCCAGTTGCAGGTGCAAGGGCAACTGTGCCCGGAAGCGGTGCGCTCACCCTAACGGCAGTGCTGTCAAGTACTTCTCTACAGCTAAAGGGACAGAACGGAAAAACCTATACGTTCGATATCACCACCGGAACGATTACAGCGGGCTGAGATTCTATGATCATAAGGGCAGGCTTTCGTAAGTACGCCGGTGCTGGCGTGTCTCGCGTACAAGGATGAAATGCTAAGAACTTGGCGCGGACCGCTCCTTGGAATGGCATTAGCTCTGCTGGTCGCAGGCTGCGCGACCAGCACGCACCCGGTACCTCACAGCACTACGACTAAGAGAGGAAGCACACTAACCAACATCACAACAGCCATCTCCAAATGGCAGGTGGTTCTAAAAAACGACCAAGTTGTATATACAAGTCTTACCTGCCCTACTACGGAACGGTGCATAGCGGGCGGGTTTGGACCTATAATCGACCTTTCCTATCCACCCGGTGATCCCATCCCCATGCCGACTCCGGAGTTCGGGGTAATCTCCAACACCCAAGATGGCGGAAAGCACTGGACGACAATCCGTATGGCACGTCCTGTTGCTGCTGTAGCCTGTATGTCCAAGGTTCGCTGCATAGCTGTTGAAAGGGAAATCTATACAACCCAGATTCAGGGTGGTCCACTTGGGTAAGCATTGACGGCGGGAACACATGGACAAAGGAACCCAGCCCTGGCCCAGGTGGTGTTACCTCTCTTACCTGCCCATCGGTAAGCCACTGTGTTGCCATGGGTGTTGTGGACGTACATGCAGTTGGACAGATACCATTCCACTCGATTGATCTGGCATGGGTGTCGAACGACGGGGGTATCAGCTGGGTGAAGGGCAGCTTACCTAATCTTGACCAGTACGAAGCATTTGTACCTGTCAACGCTATTTCGTGCCCAACCCCATCGTGGTGTATGACTATCGGATTCGTAAATGGGGTTTTAATCACCCAGAACGGAGGAGCCACCTGGCAAGTTGGTCAATCGTCAGGAATGCCGATAAACGTGGCTGGCTTATCTACTGTGTCCTGCGTTGTTGTCGACCCAGTTCTTTACGAGTGTATCTGCAGTATTTCCTAGTGGCGTCAGGTCCTCTTTGCCAAAATCAGACAGCAACCCTGCCACCAGACGACGCACCACCACGGTCGATGTCTCGTCCTTCTGGTAGAAGCCGACACGCAAGGGCATATCCACCACGACATCGGGGTCGACAGCCAGCATAGTGGCTCCTAGTTTGGGGTTGCCGAAGATGACCGTCCAAGCTATAACCGCTGGTTCCGTCCCGCGATCGCGCATATCCTTGGCATGGTTTACTGTGGCGTAAACGACAATACCTTTATCTTCGAGCCATGCCGTGAACGACTGTACGATGTCGTCGACATGGCCATCTACCTTAGTTGTCACGATTCGTGGCTGGCCTTGAAAGCCTGTGGTCATGGAGGTTCCTGTCATACTTTATATAACCCGGCGAACAGTGTTATTATTCCCACTCAGATCGCGCCGAAGTGAGGAGACTGGTGGCTTCCGACTTTAGCCGTAGTCGTAACGAAGATCGGGGTTCGGGGCTCCAACGGTCGGACTACGGATGCACCATCTCCTCCGGGCGCACCGCCTTGTCGAACTCCTCTGACGACATGTATCCCAATGCGGTACATGATTCCTTCAGGGTAAGTACATCCCGGTCGGCCTTTTTGGTGACCTCAGCAGCCTTATCGTAGCCAATATACGGATTGAGTACTGTAACAAGCATAAACAAGTTGGTGAGATGCTGCTGGATCCTCTCACGATTGGGCTCCATGCCTTCTACTGCGAACTTCCTGAAAGTATCACAGGCATCGAAGAGGATCGTAATGGAATGAATCACGTTGTGAATCATCACCGGCTTACAAACGGTGAACTCAAGGTTGTCCCTGCTATCGGCGACGACCACTGGCGTATCGTTGCCCATGACCTGTATTCATACCATAATCATTTCCTCGCATTGAGTGAGGTTGACCAACTCGCTGACGAGGTCATGGCCGTGGCGCGCGTGAAAGGTACAAGCTTAAACAACCTCATCGTCGACTCCCTGCGCTCCGAGATCGAAAAGGTGCGCTCCGACAAGGAGTTCACCACTCTGGCACACAAGCTGATTAAACGTGATAAGGAACTGCTTGAGCGGCTGGCTCGTTAACCTGTCAATGGCCACTGAAAATTCCCCATAGGCGACCACGAGAATTCCCCGGATATGGGGAATTTATCATGTCCGCCGTCACGCATCACCAACGAACAAGTTATATATGCAATGTGACGTACCGGTTAGGATGCGAGAGCGCCGTGAGTACGCAGGTGCTCGTCGAGCTTGCCTTCTATGCGCCCCACAGCCTCAGCCAAATGGGTGATGTCGCTACGCAGGGTGCGGCTCTCGTCCTGAATTTCCTTCCTAAGATTGGTTTCTACCTCTTTGATCTCACTTCTGAGATTGGTGTCTACGGTGTCGATCTTCGCATCCAGCTTGTCAATCCTCGTATCCAGCTTGTCTATCTTCTTGTCCAAGTGGCCAATCAAGGCGATGGAGAATGTCGGTCCTCCTGCGATGATAATTCCTATTAACATCCAAATAGCTACCAACATGCTCATCAGCTTACCACATTCTTCATCCCAGTACCATCCCAGTGATCCAAGCGGGTCACTCAATGTGGCGGCACTCTTGATGGCGGCAGAGTCAATGACTGCCGCAAGGATCGCAAAATGGATGAGTGACAAGCAACTCTCTTGAAAAGTTTTTGCAACCGTCGCGGACTTGTTAGCGTTAGCGTCGAGTGAATGAGTGAACGAGGTCTTTTGTATTGAGTTTGTGAATGTACTGCCTAAGACCGGATGTCACCCACCGTATCAAGCTCGAGGGCGATGATGGAACGCCTTGGCCATTCCTCCATCAATGTTACTCTCGGCACCTATGGACACCTACTGCCAGGGTTGGACGAAGAACTTACAAAGAAAGTAAACGAAGTATGGACAAAAGGCTGAATACTGCGAGTGGGCACGATGAGGGCACGCCGAGGAAGTAAATCAATCAGGGAAGTGAGATAAATGACTCTGACATGGCCATATCCAGCGCGCTCGGAGGGAGTCGAACCCCCAACCTTCTGATCCGTAGTCAGATGCTCTGTCCAATTGAGCTACGAGCGCAACATTACTTTTATACAACGCTACTGCAACGCTACTGTCACCGTAAACCTCGACAGTGAACGCACAAGATTATTATACAGTATTTTCGGTCTATGCAAAATAGAGCCTATGTAAAATGGGCGATTGCAACAGTTGGCAACCCCTCATGTCAATGACCACCTATGGGGAATTCATCATGTCCACCGTCACCCTTACAGATTTTCGGTCTATACAAAATAGAACATGTATAAAACACGTCCTATAAATGAGCGACCTTCCTGAGGCATGGACTGTTAAACCTCAGTATATACATACTCTCTGACACGAAAATAACCCATTTCCCCTTGTCACGGCATACCTACTACGGCGGATAGTGGGTTGCTGTACATACGAGAGGCTCCTGGCCTGTACTATATGCAACAGGGACAGCTACATATAGATATTAAATACAACTACCGAGTACATCCTCAATAGAAGCTACTACACCTGTATAGAAGGGGCCAAAGTCACCATAGTGTGCTGATGCAGGATCAAACCGCATCTCATACACGCATGCCTTGATCTCATCCGGACCCGTTGCAAAAAGAGATACACCCCATTCGTAATCATCCAACCCAGTAGAACCAGTAACTAGCTGTACTACCTTACCTCTGTATTCCCTTCCGACCCTCCCATGACCCTGCATCAGAGACCTACGCTCATCAAATGTAAGTACATACCAGTTACGTCCAGGTTGCCTACGCTTGGACATGGGATAAAAGCAAAATGTATTCATTCCCTCAGGTGGAAGTTGCGGATACAAGCGCGCATTGAGAACCTGCTCAGGTAACCCTTCAGCATATTCAGAAACTTCGGTCAATGACAGATATGAATAATCGATTGCCAGGCCAGCACGTTTTACAGAAGTCTGCAGTTCACGAAGCATCCACATATCCGGTGCCAGAGCCATTACTCCTATATCCGACTTGTGACCCAACATAGCAATGGAGAGTGACTGCCCACCTGTAGCATTGAACGACTTGAGTGCATCAATTACACCCTGAGCGTCCGTATCTGTTGCCTCAGAATGACAAAATAAATGAAGTACACACAGTCCTTCATGCGAAGCCAATCCAGCACGATTCTCTGGATACCGCGATGTATTTTCTTGACGATCATCCATGCTATTCAGGTCATCCATAACTGTTCCTCTCTCGATCCGAGATCCTCCCTGAGCTCGACCAGGGATCTACGCTCGCTGTATAAGTCAGCTTTTTCAAGTATATCATAATTCATCGGGGTATATAACAGCTCGATCATCGTGGAGTATTCATCCACAAGAAAATTTCTCAAGTAAATCATAATTCATTGAGATCCATAACCTCAGAGGATCTCACCTAACTGCATACACCAAAAAGAGTTACCTTTGAAAATGTCCTTGATGACTTGCTGGGTACTGACGTGTCGCTGCTGCATACACCAAAAAAGGTCACCCTTGAAGATGCTCCCCGAACTGGTCAAGCGGACTAGGCCTAGCTACTTTGTGCTCAAAAGGGGCGCCCCTCAAAGAGGCACCCCTTTTACTTGATTCTCCTGCCAACCTGACCAGTAGAGGACAGGAAGGCAGTTTTCAGGGTTGGGCTATTAGTCTTCCTAGAAGTCTTCCATTCCTCCACCAGCTGGCATAGCCGGAGCCTTTTCTTCTGGCTTGTCTACTATGACAGATTCCGTGGTAAGGAATAATGCTGCTATCGATGCGGCGTTTTGAAGAGCGGAACGGGTAACCTTAGCAGCATCTATCACTCCTGCCTTGAACAGATCCTCATAGACACCGGTAGCTGCATTAAGGCCTTCAGCATTGCCCGGCAAGTTGCGCACTTTGTCTACCACAACCCCGCCTTCTAGGCCAGCATTGACCGCAATCTGCTTCAATGGCTCTTCTACTGCCCTGGCTACGATGCGTGCTCCCGTGGACTCATCACCCTCCAGCTTCTCTGCCTTCTCCAAAATGGCTTTTTGTGCACGAAGCAGTGCAACTCCTCCACCGGGAACCACTCCTTCTTCGATTGCAGCCTTGGTGGTAGATACTGCATCCTCTATACGATGCTTTTTCTCCTTAAGCTCCACCTCAGTAGCAGCACCTACCTTTATAACCGCAACTCCACCTGACAACTTGGCCAGACGTTCCTGCAACTTCTCCCTGTCATAGTCAGAATCGGTATTCTCTATTTCAGCCTTGATCTGGTTTATACGACCTTTAATATCTTCATCAGAACCAGCTCCCTCTACAATAGTGGTCTCATCCTTGGTGACCACCACCTTGCGAGCCTTACCCAGCAGATCCAGCGATACACTGTCCAGCTTCAGACCTATCTCTTCACTGATGACCTCACCTCCGGTCAGTATTGCCATGTCGTTCAACATGGCCTTACGGCGCTCACCAAAACCAGGTGCCTTGACAGCTACACTCTTGAACGTTCCTCTTATCTTGTTTACCACCAAGGTAGCCAGGGCTTCACCTTCGACATCCTCTGCTATGATCACGAGCGGCTTACCGGTCTGCATGACCTTCTCAAGAACTGGCAACAGATCACGTACTGCCGAAATCTTACTGCCTACAAAAAGCACGTAAGGATCCTCCAATACGACCTCCATCCTCTCTGGATCGGTCACAAAGTATGGGGATATGTATCCCTTGTCAAAACGCATACCTTCCACCAGATCCATTTCCATCCCAAAGGTCTGCGACTCCTCTACGGTGATCACACCATCTTTACCCACCTTGTCAATCGCCTCAGCAATCATCTCACCTATCTCACTGTCGGCAGCAGATATGGCAGCTACCTGAGATATCTGATCCTTGGAATCTGTTTCTCTGGCTATAGAGTGCACCGAATCAATTGCCGTCTCCACAGCCGCTTCTATTCCCTTCTTCAACGACATTGGATTAGCACCTGCAGCCACATTACGTAGACCCTCATGAACCATCGCCCAAGCTAGAACGGTAGCGGTAGTAGTACCATCACCAGCTACATCGTCGGTCTTCTTGGCGACTTCCTTGACCAACTCCGCACCTACTTTTTCAAATGGGTCTTCCAGCTCGATCTCCTTGGCTATGGATACTCCGTCATTGGTGATAGTAGGAGCGCCCCATTTCTTGTCCAAGACAACGTTTCTGCCCTTTGGCCCTAATGTCACTCTAACGGCATCTGCTAGTTTGTTCATGCCCTCCTCCAGTGCCCTACGAGCCTGCTCATCAAATGTAATCAATTTTGGCATTTTATTCTCCTCTTCCTTGTATCCTTTTTTAACCAATACTACTCACATAATTACCTCGCCCGCCCAATGAACACCTCTGTCCAATAGGCTGCCGAGACACTAAACTAACTACTTGAGTATTATACCAACTATTAGCACTCTAGCAGTTCGACTGCTAATAGTTAATCACTATTAAGACGATTTTGCAAATCGTACCGTATTTACTGCCAGTATCGTATTTACTGCCACAACTAGTGGTCTGTCCCGTAAATAGTGTGACGCTATCTGGCAAGTCGGGGGCGCCATCTGACAAGGCCGAGAACGAAGGCGTAGCTGGAGCTACGTCTAGGATACGCAACAGTCCGGTGGACTGTTGCGGGACAGGCATGGCGAAGCACGTTACTCCAGGGGTATCATCTGGCTGGCGGGAAATCCTGGTTATTTGCGGGACAAACCACTAGCAACCACCCGCCACTGCAGGAACTACGGAGATCGTTTGCCCATCCTGTACAGGTGTATCCAACCCATCAAGAAATCGTACATCTTCATCTGCCAAAAATACATTGACAAATCTCCTTAAATTACCCGCTTCGTCAAATAGTCTCTCTCCGATACCGGGGTACTTTGAGTCAAGCTCTTTCAAAGTTTCGCCTACGGTAGCTCCTGACAAAGATATCTCACCCAACCCGTCGGTAAGCTCTCTTAACTGTGATGGGATCCTGACTATGATGCTCATTTCATGCTCTCCTTTTTCTCTGCTCTATTTGCTTTCCTGTCGTTACACACCAATCTTTCATTACCATATCAATCGTGCCATATGACAACTTACATCGTTGCACGGTGTTTGCCCACAACCCTACCCCACAACCCTGCTCTGCAGTCCTCTACAACCCTGCCAGCCGTCCGGCCATTGCCTCTACAAATGCATCCATCTTTGGCGCAATAGTAACCGTAGGATGCACCGAGCTCGTCAAAGCTTCAACGGTCTTCAAGCCATGACCAGTAATAAAAATAACCACCCTTTCATCCGGCCTGATAACGCCCTCGGATATCAGTTTGATCAACGAGGCAATCGTCACTCCACCAGCAGTCTCGGCAAAGATGCCCTCTGTCCTTGCCAGTATCTTTATCCCTTCAATAATCTCCTCATCTGTCACGCTTGCAAACGACCCTCCCGTAGAGCGGACAGTATCCAGGGCATACCATCCATCAGCCGGATTACCGATTGCAAGCGATTTAGCGATAGTATTTGGCTTCACCGGCCTTATAACATCCTTCCCCGATTTGAATGCCTCAGCTACAGGAGAGCAGCCAAGCGCCTGAGCACCAGAAATTCTGACATGAGGCTCTTCGTCGAGTAGACCTACGGCATACAGCTCTTTGAATCCCTTAGCAATCTTGGTAAGCTGGCTACCAGATGCTACGGGAACCACGACATGATCAGGGGTATGCCACCCCATCTGCTCTGCCACTTCAAAGGCAAGCGTCTTGGAACCTTCAGCATAATAAGGTCTGACATTTACATTGACAAAAGCCCAATCATCGTGTTCGCTGGTCAACTCGGCACATAGCCTGTTCACGTCATCATAATTTCCATCCACTGCCACCAAATGACCACCATAGACTGCAGTAGTCACTACCTTTGCTACTTCCAAGTCATGTGGAATAAACACCAATGACTCTATACCGGCACGGGCAGAGTGCGCAGCTACCGCATTTGCCAAATTGCCTGTAGATGCACAGGCTACCACCTTGAATCCAAGCTCACGCGCCTTTGCCAACGACACAGAGACTACTCGATCCTTGAATGAGCCAGTAGGGTTGGCAGTGTCGTTCTTCACCCATAGAGATGGCAATCCCAATTCAGCCCCCAGGCGTTCCGCTCTGACCAGTGGAGTAAACCCAGTTCCCATAGACAGATTGTCATCACCCTCTACTGGCAACAACGCAGAGTAGCGCCAGATGCTTCGTGGGCCAGCTTCAATTGACTCCCTACTGATACTACCCTTTATTGCGTCGTAATCGTAGTCCACTTCAAGTGGACCAAAACAGAAATCACATACGTGTAAAGCCTTTGCGGGGTACATTCTCCCGCATTCCTTGCACTTCAGTCCAGTGATAAATTCCATATCCAATCTCCTCATCATCGGTCGGGCATTGGCACCAGTATTCCTGTCTATAGACAGCAACACAGGTTGCCGCGGCTTCACAGGGCCCGTCCCTCAGCCGCTCTGGATGATGACAGCTGGATGACCTACGGTAATTTAGCACTTCATCCAAGTGTCTCTTTCATTATAGCATACAACAAAGACAGTGCTAATTCGCTCAAGTGCTAATTCGCTCAGGACTGGATAGACAGAACCGTATAGACAAGACTAAATGAACTGGATAGACGCCGAGCCTACGAGAGCACTCCCACAAGTACCACAGCAAAGACAATAACCACTACTCGCTCAAAACTGGATAGACACCGAGCCTACGAGACCACTCTACAAGGCTGTTCCCCTCATGCCATACCTCATCGAGCAGGTCAGGATTTCCGACTATGTCTATCCAAAATCTATAAGCAAACGAAGTTCCTGGCCTTGGACGAGACTCCACCTTAGACAAATTCAATCCTGTCCTGCGGTACAACTCCAGGTATGAGACTAAAGCACCCGGCTTGTCTGGAACATCAAAAATGATAGTAGCCTTCGTCTTATGGAGTGGCGAAGGTATATCTATAGCCGATTGACTCAACAGCCAAAATCTGGTTCGGTTCCCAGCATGATCCTGTATGCCACTCCTTACGATTTTCAGACCATAAATATCAGCTACTCTGGGACTGGCTATTACAGCTAAATCTTCCTCTCTGGAATCCAGCAACTCCTGTGCGCTTCCAGCAGTATCCAAAGCTACTTCGACCACAAAGCCATGCTCCTCGCAAAATACTTGGCTCTGCATAAGAGCCTGATGATGAGAGCGTACCCTGCGTATACGCGATATATCGTCGTGTCCATAAGCCATAAGAGCCAATTCTACCGGCTGAACAGCCTCAGCCCAGATAGAAGCAGGAGAGACGGTCAACAGATCAAGTACGTCATATACGGGCCCCCTGTATGCATTTTCTATGGGCAATAAAGCTATCGCCTGGGGATCGTCATTCAATGCTTTGAATACATCTTTAAAGGTTCTAAGGCCTACCGGAGTGGAGCCAGGCCAATGTCTAAGTATCGCAGCCTCACTAAAAGCCCCGGGAGAGCCTTGATAGTAAACAGTCTCAGGATCGTTAAGCAATTATCACCTGATGAGCATCGTAGCCGCATGAGCCATAGCAGTAAGCGAGGCTGGTACAATACCGAAAAATAACGTGACTGCAGCACATATAGCTATTGCAACCGCAGTGCTAGGCGGCAGATAGATACCATCGTCTTCGTTCGGCGAAGTAGATGTATCTTCCATGTCGTCCATAAAAGTATCACCCTCGGCTGTCTCCATACTAGCTATTTTACTGGATGCAACCCCTTCTACGGGATAGGCCACCGGTTGATCAGCTACACGCAGGTGTTCTGTCGGATCCTCCGATACCGTTCCCTTTGCACTGCTGCCAGCAGCAGATAAAGTTACAGAGACCGAAGACTCCATACCTGCAACTGATTCTTCTCCAAAAGCGGATGCAGCTACCCCTACGGGAACAGCCTCTTTCTCTGCAGGTTCATCCAACAGCCCACTGGAAGAGCCAGGCGTAGCGGTAGAAAACATGAGTAACACCACACGAAGATAGAAGAATGCTGCAATAGCAGCAGTAACCATAGCTACTACCGCAAGCCAAGTCACATGAGCACCTATAGACGCTGCCAGCACCTCCAGTTTTGCTATGAATCCGGTAGTAAGAGGTATACCAGCCTGGGCCAGGAGCATAAGGGCAAGTGCCCAGGCCAGCCATGGAGATCTCTGATGGAGTCCTCTGTAATTGGACAAATCGTGCGCACTATCAGAACTTCCGCCTACGACACTTACGACGGCAAAACTACCCATGACCATAAAAGAATAGACAAATACATAGTACAAAGAAGCTGAGACACCCGCCGTCGAAGCAGCAGCCAGACCCAGTAAGATGAAACCGGCATGGTTTATGGAGGAGTATGCAAGCATGCGCTTTATATCCTTCTGGACAAGAGCCATCACCGCACCGAGAATCAACGTTGCCGCTGCAATGATCCATATAGCCGGCTGCCAGTCAGAACGATAACTACCCAGAGCCGAAATGAATATCCTCAGTAGCGCAGCAAATCCACCTATCTTTGCCACAGAAGCCATATATCCAGTTGCCGGACTGGGGGAACCCTGATAGACATCGGGTGCCCACATGTGAAACGGTACTGCGCCCACCTTGAAACAGAGACCTACCAGCATCATCGCTATGCCAGCAAGTAACAATCCGTCGTGGAGTAAGATATTCTTGGACAGGTAGTTTGCAATCCCAGCAAGGTTCATGGTACCCGTAGCTCCATAAGTAAGAGCTATGCCGTAAAGGAATATAGCCGACGACAGCCCTCCCAGTATAAGGTATTTCAATGCAGCCTCGCCGGACTGCTTGCGTCGGTAATCATAAGCGGCAAGCACATAGAGGCCAATAGACATGATCTCCAATCCCAGAAACACCACTATCAGATCATTGGCCGCACCCATCAGCATTGCACCAGCCGCGGATACCAGCGTAAGCATATAGATCTCAGGAGATACCCTACCCTGACGTCGAAGCCAACCTTCCTCCATAAGGGCAGCTACAACCACACTGGAGGAGACCAACACTGCCACCATTGAGCTCAGACCATCTACAACAAGACTGCTGTCAAAGGCAACATACGCACCATGTGGAGTTACCTGTACCCATTGATAAATACTGAAGCCCAACGCCACACAGGCAGTCATGATCGTCCAACCCATAGCTGCCGTGTTGTTCATGGGTCGCCTGGACAGCGAAGTGAGCAACATGATAAATAGCGCTCCACCCAACAGGATAATCTCCGGCAAAATTGCCATATAATTTAGATGAGGCAACGTCAGCAGGGTGGCAGGAAACGTATTTAATGGTAAAGACATCATTGTATGGCCTCTCTCCTCCGATTGTGAATGGCACTCTGATGAATAACTGCTGTTCCCTTGCCGGCACCACTGCTAGCAGTAT
>JAJZWK010000042.1 GCA_021846725.1 Actinomycetes bacterium
TGGGAGGGCTTCTCTCCTCTACCATGCTGTCGCTACTGGTGGTACCAGTACTGTACTCTTACGTAGACGATGCAGCAAGGTTGATTGGCAGGATATTCAGGTACAAAAGAAATTCTTATGACTTTCCTACACCACCTGGTTACCCCACACCACCCAGTTCTCCCATACCACCTGGTTACCCCACACCACCGAACCTTCCGGTACCAGGCATTCCCAACCGGTTGACCGGCGGGGGCTGAAAACGGCCTGGAGAGAACAAAATGCAGGTATAAAAGGTACAAATATATAAAGAATACAACTATATAAAGAAAGGAAACACATGATCAAATACAGACCAGGAATCATACACAGACTGGGAATAACGGACAATTCAATCATTGCCAAGATTGCCGTCGTGGGTGCAGTGGCTATAGGAGCCGCAGCCTGCTCATCGAGCACTGCTCCCTCTGCTACCGCAAAGGTGCCGACCACGACAAGTGCAGCCTCACACCATAAAAAGGGGTTGATAGGTACAGTGGCAGGGCTCTCTCCGCAGGGCTTTACCCTTACCTTGAAGTCATCCACATTGAAGGTGACGCTCGATGGTTCTACCAAGTACAGGGACAACGGGCTTGCTGCGGGTTACTCGGCACTGGCAAACGGTGACCATGTCCGAGTCGTGTTTACAAAGGGCTCCTCCAGCTCAACGGCTAAAGAGGTAGCTGTGATTCCTCCGAGTACAACCGGTAAAATATCGGCCGTATCTCCAACCGGTTTCACCATTACCACCAAGTCAGGCAATACCGACACGGTGACAACCAGCAGTGCCACCGTCTATGCAGAGTCAGGTCATCCTGCATCGTTTGCGTCATTGCACACGGGAGAGAGGGTGAAGGTGACCGGTTCCACTACCTCGGGCGGATCAATAGCTGCCACTCATGTCCTGATCTTGTCTGGCCATAAGAAGAGCTAACCAAACGGCGAACAAAGCCACCAGTGCCGAGTGAAGAGCTTACGACGTTACACGAGGTGCAGTAAAGAGCTGGCTATATCGTGCGAATGGCTATATCGTGCGAATGGCCAGTGCTTGAGCTAGTTGGTCATCCAACCAATCTTCAGGGGTACGCAAAGATGCCAGCTTGGCTAGCTGAGAGGCGCGAGCTGCACGCTCGGTCAGACCGAGCGTGAGAGCTTCGTGTAATCCGGTAGAGGTATCTCCTATGTCGTAGGGATTGATTCCGATTACGGCTGCATGGAGTTCGCTGAAAGTTCCGGCTTCCCGGCTCAGTACGAGCGACCCATGGCGTTTGTTTATGATGGGACCCTCCTTGGCTACCAGATTTAGCCCGTCACGTACAGGGTTTACCATAAGCACATCGTAGAGCGATAATGCTGCCAATGATCTGTAGTAGTCGTCGGAGGTGTCGAGCACCACCGGGCTCCATGAGCGTGTCGACCATTTATCGTTCAGATAGTCGGCAGTAGTCTCCACCTCTGATGCATATGCAAGGTATTCTGGCAGGTTTTGTCTGGAGGGATAGGTAAGCACAAGAAATATAACTCTCTCTACCCATTCGGGATGTTCGCTCAAAAGTTCATCAAACGCCCATAGGCTCCGCAGTATGTTCTTCGAAGGCTCCATCCGGTCGGTTCTCACAATGAGGCTACGCCCATCAGCAATATCCTCGACCCACGATTTTGCTTCAATACACTTCTCATTTTCGATTTCTGTGCGAAGAGATTCCGCATCTACCCCCAGTGATGATACAAACGAAGAAGGCTGGATTGACGCCGTATCCATACATGACCTCAGATAAGAATCGGCCCACTTGTTGGAATGAAATCCGCAGCTTTTTGCAGTAGCCATAGCTGTAACGATCTCCCTGGCAGCAGTATCCGGGAGTACTCGAAAGAACTCCGGAGATGCAAAAGGTGTATGAAAAAAATGAACTACTTTCAGATCTGGACGGGCATTGGCTAGCATACCCGGAAGAAGGGAAAGGTGGTAATCTTGAACGAGCACTACCGCCCCTTCACCTGCCATTTGACATATTTCGTCTGAAAATATCCGATTGTATTCCCTGTACCCGTTCCACGCCTCCATCCAACGCACGCCGAATCGTGGAACCCTTGACAGGTCCATCATGTGATGGTGCAAGAACCAGAGCGTAGCATTGGCTACCGTATCATAGGCCATATGATAGGTAGTGGAATCCATATCGACCATGGCCAGGTCAATTCCCTCGCCTGCCTCAGCTGCTGCAAGACCTAATTTTGAAGCTTGAGCGTCTGCCTCCCCCATTGCACATGCAACCCATGATGCCCCTCTACCGAGTAGTAATTTCTTTAAGGTACCTGCCAACCCCCCACCACTTGAAGAGAGTACTGGTCTGTTTTGCTTGTCGAAAACGAAAGAGACAGGGCCTCTATTTGATGCGACTATTACTTCGACATCGAGCATGGTTAATATAGTATAGTCCAATTACACCAGTTGGCCCGTCACCCACTGAGAACAATAGCCCTACCTCCTATGGAGCATTCCCGTTCAGCGGAGTACAAACCGTTTGCTGTTCAACTCTGCTCTATCATTGACCACATCGACCAAAGCGTTGTGCGCATACGCCGGGGCTGTTCGAGTACTGCCACTATTGCGTCGGCCACGTCCTCTGGTTGCAAGAGCTTGTCCAAGGATGGATCACCCTCCACTCTTCCAAGACCAAGGGCAAACTCTGTTCTGACGCCGGCAGGGCATATCGCGCTTACGCGAATTCCCTTTTCTCGCAATTCTCTATCCATAGAGCCGGCAAGACCCACTTGAGCGAATTTGGTGGATGCATATACTGCCTCGTTGGCACCTCCCCGCAGTCCCGCTACTGACGCAACAATTACCAGATCACCACCGCCATTCTTGATGAAATGTCTTACCGAGGCTCTTACTGGCCACACTGTACCGGCTACATTTGTCATGATCATATCTTCAAGTAAATCATCTGGATGATCCAAAATACTTCCGTATGCCCCAAAACCAGCGGCAGCTACAAGGCTGTCCATACGGCCAAACGTATCCAATGCCTTATCCACCAAGCCTTGCGCCTGTCCACGATCCCTTACATCGTATTGATATGCAATGGCATTACCAGTTCCCAGCTCCGACACAAGTGCATCAAGGCGTTCCAATCTGCGTGCCGATGCCACTACCTTAGCGCCTCGATTGACGAGTAGACGGCTGGTGGCCAAGCCTATGCCAGAACTAGCGCCTGTTACAACGACTACTGTTCCGTGTAGGTCTCTTTTTTCGGGTAGGTTCATTACAATCTCCTTTTTTGCTCTATACCTGGTCGTTACTTGGTCGCCTTGATCTTTCGGTATAATGTCAATAGAGCGACCAGTACAGTTAACCTATTTAACGTTTACCCCACCTCGGGCCTGCAGACCTGCCACCACCAATACAAGAGCAACGAATATATACTCCCATAGGGCAGGTAGTCCCAATAAGACGATCAAATCATTGACCACACCTATTATAATGGCGCCTATTGCGGCGCCTACCACAGTTCCCCTGCCTCCTGTAAATGGTATTCCACCAAGGATGACTGCGGCTATAGCCTCCAGAGATAATCCGGTTCCGCTGTTTGGGTAGATAGACTGCGCCCAAGCTGTCATCATGATGCCAGCAAGAGCAGCCAATACGCCGGATATAACAAATACGAGTATTTTAAGTCTTGCTGTGTTCAGTCCTACTACTCTTGCCGAGGTTTCGTTGGATCCTACTGATTTTATCCAAGTGCCAAAAGGAGTGTACGACAGCAATAGCTGTCCCAATATGACTATGCCAAAGCTGAGAAGTATCAGACGGGATATGCCCAGTGTTGCCCCAGCCATACTTCCAAAGCCTAGTGCCCGGGTGGGAGTCACAGAAAATGGACTTATATAGCTACCGTTGTTTACAAGAAGGGCAACTCCTGCAAACCCCCAGTAGCTTCCCAGTGTCACTATGAAAGACGGTATCCGTCCCTTGGTTACGAGTAGTCCTACTGTGATACCTATTAGTATGCCTATAGCCAGAGTAATTAGTACAGCGGGAATAGCTGGCATCCTCTGGTATACAGTTAAAAATGCCACAATCATGCCACTGGCGGCCAATACGCTTTCTACCCCGAGGTCTATCATTCCCATCATGATGACGAATGCCTCGCCTACTGTAATTACCATCAAGAAACTGGATGATATGAGCAATGATTTGATGTTGTCGACTGTAAGGAAAGAACTGGAGAGGAATGAGGAGATGATCAAGGTAATTATCAGAAAGACAATCGGTCTCTTTACGCTTCCGGCTCCACCGACCAACAACCTACCAAATTGACGCAATCTTGCACTGTAGTTCACCGGCCTTATAGTAGCGGTCGATACACTCATTTAGTTTCTCCCTTCAGCCAGTTCCTCATTGCTTGCAACCGATACTGTACGCTGAATCGCTCCCTCAAACATCATCTGTGCTAATTCGGTTATGGTCATCTGGTGATCATTCGTAAGGACATGAGAGATTGTTCCACGATTCAAGATAGCTATTCTGTCCGATACTTCAAGTATGTCCTCCAGTCGATGGCTTACGAGTATGACTGATTTCCCCATACTTTTGAGTCTGAGTATCAGGTCAAGTACATCCCGAACCTTATTGAGTGATATAGCTGCTGTCGGTTCATCCATTAAAATGATGTCTCTTTCAAATAGAAGTGCCCGGGCGATAGCCACGACCTGTTGTTCTCCACCTGAAAGTGCACCTACTAGATCGTCCGGCTTGATCTTAGAGGCCAATTCGGCAAGAACTTCTGTGGCGCGACGTATCATATATCGTTTGTCCAGGATAATCTTGAATTTACGCTTTTCTTCTGCAAGGAATAGATTCTGCCATACCGTGAGATCAGGTGCCAGATCCAGATGCTGATAGATCATCTCGATCTTCAATGCCCTACGCGATGTGGCAGGAGAGGTATGTGCAACCGGCTTCCCTCGATACCTGAATGTACCGCTGTCTGCATGATAATATCCTGTCAATAATGATAGAAATGTAGACTTACCTGCACCATTGTCGCCCACAAGACCCAACACCTCACCCTCATACAGTTCAAGGCTGACATCATCTACTGCTCTGATAGGACCGAAGTTCTTTACAAGATGTTCTACTGCCAGTAGGGGTACTTTGGATGTTTTATCTGCTGTAGTTCTAATTGCGCCAGTAGCACCAGAAGTATCGTTACTGCTCAAATTCCTACTGCGGAGTATAGCCTTGGAGTCGTCAGACATTTACATGCACCTCGTTTAAGGTCGTGCTGCTTTCGGTTGCAGGATTAAAGATAACAAGTGGAAGGTGGTTGGTAAAGTCGTTAGCGTCGACGACATCAGGTAATGCCTCTTGTGCCCCCATCTTTGTCGTTGCTACAGCACCTGCACGTATAGCAAAACCAAACGACTCTTCTATTGTCCACCCCTTTGAAATACCTGCGGCAAGGCCTCCCATGAAAGCGTCACCTGCACCGGTAGTGTCTACTACCTTTACCGTAGGTGGTCTGGCTGCAATGCTGTATTCACCAGTACTCCCATTACGTTGGCTGGAGGAGTTAGTGCTAGAATACATAATCGCTCCCAACTGACCTAGCGTAATAATGACTATCCCTATCCCATGTGCAGCAATTTGCCTTGCTACGTCAAGTGCTTGTGAGTGTGATTCTATATGATGGCCAATACCAGTAATTTCTTCAGCCTCCACCTCGTTTACGACCAGCACATCTGCCCCCTTCAGTTGTTCCAGTGGGATCGAAGGCACAGGAGACGGGTTTATTAAAGTGGTGACACCGTCCATGTCACAGAATCTCTGTGTAGCTGCTACAGCAGTTTCAATAGGTAACTCAAACTGAATTACCGCTACTCCTCCTGTCTCACTCAAGATATCAGCAGCAGTATCTATTTGGTCACTACCGACTTCACTATTGGCTCCCTGGGCTACCGCTATAATGTTTTCTCCATTCCTATTGACCAGTATCATTGCAATACCGGTTGATTTGCCGGGCTCTACGGCAATCATAGATGTGTTTACTCCCCTCTTCGCAAGCTGCCCAACTATCTGATGTCCTGTATTGTCATCACCTACCTTACCTACAAGATATACTCGTCCTCTATGCCCTCCAAGTGCCGTTGCGGCCACTGCTTGATTAGCTCCCTTTCCGCCAGTCCTGAGTAGTAGCGAATCGCCGAAAACGGTTTCGCCGGGTAAGGGCAGTTCAGCAACTCTTACCACCATATCCTGATTGATACCTCCGACGACTATGATGGGTTTGGGATTCAATTGTGTGGGATTAGGTGGCTTGCTTGGAATGGAATTGTTTAGCTTGAGGTTCAATTGCGTGCTCCTGACGTGTTGCGTGCTCCTGAGGTGCTTACCGCTGCAGTGGAGCCACGTATAACGAGTGACCCACGGAAGGTAATTACCCTGCGTCCGTTGTTGCTGGTTTCGTAAGCATCTCCATTGGACAGAGCGTATTTGAGTTGAGAGTCGATATATCCTCCATGGAGTATGGAAGTGCGCGGGGTACCGTTGTGGTCGATGTCATTATAACGCCTCTCGCCCAACTCTACATCGTGGTTCAGAGCTTTCTTGGTGTCCTTATTTTTAACTTGGGGTTTCCCGTCCTCGGGATTGATTTCTTTACCTTGTACGTCTATAGTCGATTGATCGGTATATTCAGGCGGCTGTTTCAGAGGCTTCTCGGTACGTTGCCGATGAATATTTTCAATGCCAGAAATAGCTACTTCGGCTGCTACAGCGCCCATCATGGCTACTGGCTGATGAATGGTAGTCAATGCAGGAGATACATAGGCTGCTATCGTAATATCGTCGAAACCTGCAACAGAGACATCCTGCGGTATGGCCAATCCAGCACTTCTAAGGGCAGACATGGCTCCTATAGCCATAAGATCATTGGCCGCGAATATAGCAGTGAACCTAAAATGGTTACTCAGAGCTTGATTGGTAATGCTGTAACCACTGGCTTCGCTTAGATCTCCTTTTGCTATGAGTTCGCTTCTGACTTCGATGCCTGCATCACGGAGGGCATCTTCATAGCCAAGGTATCTTTGTGTGGAGAGGTCGAGATTTTCCGGCCCATCGATATAGAGTATATCTCTGTGTCCGGATGAAATTAAGTATGATACTATCATTCTTGCGCTTGCACGATGATCCACGGCGATCAACGTAGAGCCGGAGAGAGCAGAATCCCTGTCCAGACAGACAAGTGAAACATCATCTCCAAGATATGGTAGGGTTTGACTCACATCATCTGTATTGAGCTGATTTACAGAAAGCCCTACAGTGATAATACCGTCTACCCTACCGTTGCCCAGAAGCTCCAGTTGATTGACAAAATGTGTTTCGCCGATTACCTGAGAGAGCAACGTTCCATACCCTTCCTGCTCTGCCCTGTACTGGATAGCTTTGATCAGCCCGGGAAAGAATGGATTGCTTATGTCAGGTACAATGATACCAAGCAGCCAGGTACGACGCTTGACAAGTCCTCGTGCAGCCAAGTGTGGCTTGTAGCCCGTACTGGCTATAGCTTCTCTGACACGCTCTTTGACATATCCGGACACATTTTCATGACCGGACAGTGTCCTCGATACGGAGGCTGTCGACACTCCTGCCACCCTGGCAACATCGTAGATGGTGGGCCTTGAGTATCTTGGCTGCTTGGTATCTGTTATTTCTGTATCTGTATTTGTCCCTATCTCTACTTCTGTCTGCAAGTGCCACCTACCATCTTTGTACTGCCATACATTCTGTCCTGGTTATGTATCTTTGTATTCAAACCGTCCTCATATCTATTCAGAATATTTCCAGTTAAAGATGTAATCCTACTTACGAAAAGCAGTACGCCGGGAGGCAATACACTTTTACTAGGGTTGCAGGTTTACACTTACTGACATGCTTACCGACTCAAGTATGCTGACGGAACTTTATGAGATGTAGAGATTCCATATGGAAGCGGCGGTACTACTGAAGGAGTACCCCATGGACCTATAGTAGATACATTGGCTTTTGTCACAAGATGCATCGGAATGAGGACCTTGCCGTTGGGGAATTTGGAAGCAGGGGGAAGAGTCTTGTGGTAAAGGTAATTCCACATTGCCTCTACTGCCCAGTAAGCCTCTATGAATGGAGCATGGGTTACAGTATCGACCTGAGTCCCATTTGCCACGTCTGCCAGGCTTTGAGGCTGGGCATCTGCCCCGGATACCAGCATGTGCTTGCCTGGGGTGATTCCGTGAGCTTCCAGAGCAGCTATTGCGCCAAGCGCCATGGCATCGTTTGCTGCAGCAACCAACTGGATGTTTGTAGTCTTAGCCAACTCGGTACTCATAATTCCCTGTGCCGTGCTTGTAGAGAAATTGCCTGATTCGTTCAGAATTACCTTAGCCTTACCGCTACTTATATAGGGCTGAAGAGCGGCCATAGTTCCATCTTCTCTTCCTATAGTGACACTGGCTCCAAGCGTTCCCTGTAATACCACGACATTCCATGGTGTAGGTATATGCAAGGCCTTTAGCTGACTTATGGCATATGATGTAGATTCCTGTCCTAGAGTAAAGTCGTTGTCACCCACAAAAGCTATACGTGCCGAGGGCGTAGACACATCCCTGTCTATGGTGATTACCGGCACGTGATGAGACATGGCATTCTGGGCAGCAGTGGTGTCTGTCTCGCTTATCGTATTCAGAATAATACCTTGTGCTCCTGCACCCAATGCCTCGGAAACATCGGTTGCTTCAGTTGTGGCAGATCCGCCAGCATTGATTGTCTTGATGTCAAGCGTCGGATAGTATTTGCTTACAGCAGTAATGGCCTGAGCCATTGGGGCAAAATAGGGTGGAGTAGGCCCATTATATATGAAATAGACTAGTTTTTTTGCTGTAGTCGGTGTGACCTTTTTTGATGGACTTGAGCTACAGGCTGTCAACAGTAATGCACCTGCCATCGCAAGTGCAAACATACCTACCCATTTCTTTAGTCTAGTCGGACTATTTGAACTATGTAAAGTTTCCTTCATTGGATACTCCTTTCAGTTAGTACAGCCATTCCCCCAACAGCACTAGCTACCGAGATCTTGGACTGTAAGCGCTTACAACACACAATTTCATTATACTCCGCTATTTTAAAAAGTCAAGTACCCTAATGAAGGTTTTTGAACAAAGTTTAGATAAGATGGGTTATAGGAAGATTGAAGACCCACTTTCGATGGTCTTGATGACACTGCTAAATACAGCACATTCCTTCGATTCAGTTGGCAGAGCGCGCGGCTGAAAACCGTGAGCTTGATGACACTGCTAAATACAGCACATTCCTTCGATGATAGATTCTGCCAAAAACTTTTGATAGTCCTGATAATCCTGATAAATACAATACTGTCACCACTATGCATATCGTATGCTGGCGTCATGCTGCCACTGTATCTACGTTCCTCACCATCTACATTCCTCACCCAAGTGAAGGTATGGTTACTCCTACTATCGTTGCATGTCCCATACAGCAGATGCTGCTATTCGTGAGTAGTTTCTCCTTAATTGCTGGACAGATTCTTTGGAAATACCCTCGGATGGCATTATGCGCTTACCCTGACGAAGCCCCCATGCTTCAATAATCTGATCAGTATGGACAGAACTTGCAATAGAAGCAGCCTGTACGCAGGCTCCAGTAGCCACCGTCTCTTGGTTGGTGCTTACGATTATCTCTTCTCCTGCCAGATCAGCAAAGATTTGCTGGTAAGCATGTGAGCGAGATCCACCACCTACAAGGAAAAGAGATTCCTTGTTCCTCTCGGACTTGCCTGTTCTGTCTTTGCTCAACTCACTTTTACCTTCCTCATCCTGCGCCACTTCACCGCTATTTGCTCCCTTCTCGAAGCTGGCTTTTGGAGTCAGTAAGTGATCCCTTGCATCCAGCAGGCTACATACGACCCCCTCAAAAGCTGCCCTTGCTAATCTTGATGCACTTGTATTACTCGATAGGCCAATAAACGCTCCACGAGCAAGTGGACGATTGGGCGTGCGCTCGCCGTCAAAGTATGGAATTGCGATCAATCCTCCAGCTCCAAGTGGCTCCCTTAATACCACATCTGACAAGGTTTCGTATCCCATGGACACCCATTTACCGACAGTATCTGTCACCTTGGTTGCATTGAGGGTGCATACAAGCGGTAGAAATCTTCCAGAGGCATCGGCAAAACCAGATACATACCCCGATGGATCGCAAGCGGGTATTTCCGAGACGGTAAAGACAGTTCCAGAGGTACCCAACGATATAGCGATATCACCGAGAGCCAATCCTATGCCCAGGGCAGATGCCATGTTATCTCCGGTTCCAGGACATACGACAACGCCCTGCCATTCCCCTGCCGGTTCATCTGGAGCAAGGACTTCGGGTAACATGCTATTCCAGTCGATATCAGGATCTACAAGAGACAGCAGGTCTGGCCTCCATATACCCTCGTGTGGTGACCAGTATCCTGTACCTGAAGCATCGCCCCTATCGGTACAGAATCTGCCGGTCAGTCTATAGTTCAGCCAGTCATGTGGCAATAGTATTGTCGCTATACGGGCAAACGATTCAGGTTCAACACGCTTCAGCCAGGATAACTTCGTAATAGTCAACGCCGCCACTGGTACACTGCCACATGCTTCAGCCCAACCGGAGTCGCCACTATCCAGCATACTGCGTAGCCTTAGAGCATCCGGTGCCGATTGTGTATCATTCCATAGCTTTGCCGGGCGAATTACCTCGCCTGCGCTGTCCAGTACAACCAAGCCATGCTGTTGACCGGCTATGGATATAGATGCTATATCATTTAGCGATATTGTATGTCTACTGCTAGTAGAAGCTGTTGAGAGCGCCTCTGCCAGAGCGATATTGAAGGCGTTCCACCATTCATAGGGGTCCTGTTCGGATAAGGGAGGAGTGGTAGGGGTGTGCGGTGCTTTGCCGGATCCAATTAGCTTGCCCGTATCCAAGTCTCTTATTTCTACCTTGGTCGATTGAGTTGATGAATCGACTCCCGCGACTATGCTCATTCTGAGATGCTTAAGAGAATACGGGCAACACCAGGGAACAGTGTGGCTTGAAGTTGACACTATCCGACCCGAGGGCATTTATTACATCTTGAAGCGCAACAGGATCATAGATAATGCCGAGATGCTCAGTGTAATCGGTAGAGCATTGGTCTTGAAGGGTAATGTTCTGCGTGTTAGGCCCGGATAAAAATGCTGAGGTGTAAGGCGTTACAACCTCGTCGTACTTGCTCTCTATGACCACGTACTTAGGACCGGGAGTAACACCTCCTTTATTCAAGTTGGTTAGAAAGGATGACCCCTGCTCCTGTTGGGTACACGAGTAACACCCTAATTGGTTAAAGGAGAAGCCGAAATTCTTTGTAAAGAACTTTGCCATACCGACCAGACCATCAGCAGTGGTGCCGTGGTTGGAAGGAGCCAGCCCGACTAGCATATGCACTTTGGGTGCACCGTTCAGAAATTTTATGTAGTAGCGAGGCATCATTCCGCCCTGCGACCATCCCACCATGTCTACCTGCTTTGCACCAGTTGAGGCCAGTACTTTATTTACTTCGGATTGAAGTTGCTTTGCTGAATCCTGCATAGGAGCCAATCCGTAGAAATGTCCCAGCGTCTCCGGTTCTGCACCATAATTCATACCATAGACACAGTATCCGGCATTAGCCAGCATTGGTGACAGAGCTTGCCAGCTAAATGCCTCATTGGCGAATGTTCCATGTACCAGGATTACGGGATATGGATGCGCCTTGGTAGGCTTGCATGACCAGTTGTTCATTCCCGGAGGCATAGAACCGGGAGAGGTCAGTTCCGATTCCCAGCCGGTGATGGCAGTTCCTACGGGTAACTTGCCTTGGTTGCTGCCGGATGTACCACTTCCTGAGGAATCCCCAAAAGGTGAAGGTGGTCCCCCTAGCTGACTGCAGGCGGCTAAAGCGATGGCCATGATAATGACTATCAAAGCTCCGCGTAATCTGATTGACTTGACGATCTTGGCAGAACTAGTGGTAGTTTTCTGAGTGGTAGTTTTCTGGAAGCGTGAACTTGTTAACCTTTTTTCCCTTACGGACGGGGATTGTGCTTCCATTTGGTCTAAGTTAGTACTGTTTGGGTAAGACATTATAGCCCCTAGCTAAAAATTATGTAACTGCCTCCATATATTATAAGTTCTTCTGGTCGCAGTGTCAAGGTAATTGATCAATTTGTCAACTTTCAGAGAGCGCGAAT
>JAJZWK010000043.1 GCA_021846725.1 Actinomycetes bacterium
CGCAGTGCCCGACCTTCTCTTGAATGTCCGAGATCTCTACAGTGGCCGTCATATCCTGGAGTCTGGTTGTTGCGTGTTCGTTCGATTACCTCTTCACGGCTACAGTCACATGCATATAGAAAACCATCCTCCCAGAGCTTGGATAGTGCCTGGCTATACAAGGAGGTACGCTCTGATTGGTGGTAGGGGCCTTCATCATAATGTAGACCAAGCCAGTCGAGTGCTGATAAAATTCCTTCAGTCCATTCCTCTCGACCTCTCTCCTGATCAGTGTCCTCGATTCTGAGGATGAAGGTGCCGTGGTGTCGTCGAGCATATAACCAGTTGAATAAGGCTGTTCTTGCGCTACCTACATGGAAGTACCCTGTTGGTGATGGGGCAAAGCGTACTCTCGGTGATACATTTGGCGAAGTATTTGGTACTCGACCGTGTTCAGAAGTTGAACCAGATAGGGAGATGAACTTATCCGCTCCTGTAGACTGGGATTGCTCTCCCTTGGAGTCCACCTTTGAAATGTGTGTTGCGTCGTTGTCCGTTGGCACACTCGTATCGGATACATCCGCTCTCACTACGTCCACCTTTGAAATGTGTGTTGCGTCGTTGTCCATACTTACAACATAGTACATACAGGGGTGGAGCCTATACAGTAGCGACTGAGTCGGTAGTCGAGTATCTCTGTTTTAGGTAAGATCTGGTCTCTTGGTCTGGAATTATTATCATATCTATGTCACATCACACCACGAAATTGTCATTGCCTCTCGCACATGCTTATCTTAGTCATACACCATGCAATGTTATCTCACGCCACGAAATTCCCGGCTTCAGCTGTGGGGAGGAAATTAATAGGTTCCGATGTGCATTTTATATAGAGAGTCAGTAAGATGGTTATGTACGAGAATGATTGTGTAGGGATAGTGCATGGATCAATTTCATTAGGGACGGCTTGGATGTATTGTTCGACAATTGTAGAATATTATTAGTAGTTCCAGATGATAAGGAGAGACTATGCGTAATGTAGTAGTAGCAGGTGCAGGTATGGCACCATTTGGTAAGTATCTTGATCGGGGAGTTCGCGCCATGGCGGAAGAAGCTGTGAGTGAAGCGTTGGCTCAGGCTGGCATGGAGGTCGCTCAGATCCAGGCTGCATATTTCTCGAATGCGGTAGCCGGAATCATTACTGGTCAGGAGATGATTAGAGGACAGGCCGCACTACGATATACTGGTCTTTCCGGCATACCTATGTGCAATGTAGAAAATGCTTGTGCATCTGCATCCACTGCATTTCATTTGGCGTGGACGGCAGTGGCTGGTGGGCTTTATGATGTAGTGATTGCGGTCGGATCTGAAAAACTTAGCCATCCAGACAAGAAACGCAGCTTCAGGGCAATTGGGACTGCTGTGGATATCGAATGGATGGTCGATGTTCTCGAAAAATTGGGGATGCACGATCAGGCTGCGGAGTTGAAAGGAGATGAGCCTACTTCAACTGGTAGCCAATCTGGTGGTGCTCGTGAAGAAGATACATCTGGACATGATAAAGTGGATACAGGGGGTGAATCAGATCTGCAGGGCAAGAAGAAAGGTAAGGGCGGGGATCATTCACTGTTTATGGAGTTCTATGCCGCTGCTGCAAAGGCGTACATGGCAAAGAGTGGTGCTACTGCAGAAGATTTTGCTGATGTTGCCGTAAAAAACAGGAAGCATGCGTCGCTTAATCCTAAGGCTCAATTCAGGGATCTTGTGAGTCGTGAGGATGTACTGTCCAGTAGGCTGATAGCTGATCCACTCACCTTGTTGATGTGCTCTCCCATCGGCGATGGAGCTGCTGCAGCTATTTTATGTTCTGAGGATGCAGCCAAGAAGCTTGGTATTGCTAATCCTGTCAAAGTTTTGGCCTCCATACTTGGTACCGGTAAGGATGTAGTGAACAAGGGAGAGCCAAACACAGTCGAGAGGGCGGTACAAAGTGCTTACGAGTCAGCTGGAGTAGGACCCGATGATCTTGATGTCATTGAGTTGCACGATGCTGCGGCCCCAGCTGAATTGATAGTCTACGAGGAGTTGGGGTTATGTGCCAAGGGAGATGGACCAGCACTGCTGGCTAAAGGTGAAACTGCACTTGGTGGAAGCCGTCCGGTAAACACCAGTGGAGGATTACTGTCCAAGGGTCACCCTATCGGGGCTACAGGGCTCGCCCAGATAGCGGAGGTCACCTGGCAGCTGCAGGGTAGAGCAGGCGATAGGCAGGTAGACGGACCCAAACTGGCATTATGTGAAAATGCGGGTGGGTTTCTCGGTACTGAGCCAGCTGCCACCTGTATACATATCTTTGGAATTTAATTTCTTCAAGGTAGTTATGTGGTCGTCGTCGAGAGTAGCCCTTGAACAAATAATAGCGCTGACCGGTACTCCATGACAATCTGTCATTGTTACCAGTCAGCGCTTGTAGAATCAGGCCAGCGTTAACTTACCTATACTGTTACCTTTTTCTTGGTGGTATCACTCTCTTCAACGAAGATCAGTGAGTCATCAGTTGTTTCTCGCATGTGCCATATACCTAATGGTACAAGAATTACCAATAATATGAACGCTACGATATATGCTATGATCGCACCTATCAGAGCAAATTGGCCAATTTGCCAAAAACCATAAGCCTCAAGAAGCATTGACCTGAGTGTCGTTCCTTGAAATACTGTCTGTACAGTTGCCTCTGCTTTTTTATATGCAGCACTTCCTGGTTTTAGACTTCTAGCGGCGGTAGAGAGTTGGGCATAGGTCTGTCCATGACCAATTTCATTTAGATGGATTGCTATGAAGTGGTTGGCATATGCCTTGGCTTGGGCACCATTGGTCATTTCTTGGCCTGCATATTTCTCAATATACGGAATCATTGCTGGAGTAACCTCACCATGTGATGCAGCCATTGCGGCAGGCGTAAATGCTGACTTTGGGGGAAAGAATATTTTTTGAGCTGCCAATTGATTGTGAACCTGACTGTTGGAGTAGCTATAACCCCATAGAGCCACAGAGCCTATGATGATCAGTAGAATTGCAAGCCCTACTCCTACGATTACCGATATCATGTCGAATGTTTTTCTTAGCACTTTAATACCTCCTTATATACGTATCCTATGTGCACCTGTAGCTTATTGTAGTCTTGGATGGAAGAATGCACTACGGTGTAATTACCTATCAATACTCGGTATTTACCGATAGGTGGTTACCGATGGTTTTACTGACGGGATGGTTGTCTACTAGCTAGCAATATGTTGATAGCACTGCCTGTAAATACAATGGCCAGATTGACGATTACGGCAGGTATGCCTATATACATAGACAGGTGATAGCCAAAGATTACGAAGGGGTAAGTGGATGCAGCAAAGCGCACCTGTACCAGTAGATATGTACCCCATGCCATTCCGACAGCCCACCCTAGGATGACTGGCCATTTCCTTAGCCAGGGGATGAAGGGGGCAAGGAGCACTGCTGCTAGGGTCTGTAGTATCCATACGCCACCTGCCAACTGGAAGTTTATTACGAAGGTGGTGGGGACGGCCAGAATGAATCCTACGGCTAGGAACTTAATAGAAAACGCGGTTAGCTTTGATACACGTGCTTCGGTATGGGAATTCGTCGTATTGGTTTTGGTGGTTCCTAGATCAGTGTTGTCTAGATCAGTGTTGTCTAGCTCAGTGGTTCCCACTTCGACAGCCAAGCTTACCGGCTCTCCTTCGGCTCCTATCATTTCTTCGAAGTAGGCAGGAGATGGGCTGACAGGTTGTCTGTTGCGACGTTCGGTCAGTGCTGCTTTTATTTCCGAGTATACGTTTCTGCCGAATAGGCTCCCTGCTGCTATTGACATCACCGAGGCAGGGACCAGTCCCCCAATGGCTATAGCCGCAAGGGCGAATCCGGCGAATGGAGCTGGAAACATGTGTTGGAATAAAGCAGGGACGGCTATATTGTCACCATAGGTGCGGCTTGGACGGATACCAGCAGCTATAGCCATATAGCCGAGCATAGCCAGCATACCGAGCATTATGGTGTATACAGGTAGGGTTGCTGCGTTCGAACGAACAACTTTGTCGGAGGTGGAACTCATGGATCCGGTTAGACTGTGTGGGTACAGATATAGTGCAAACCCTGACCCTATTGCAAGAGTGGAGAAAGCAGCGTACTGAGAGATGGGAAGTACGAGTTTGGCGTGGGGCACTATGTGAAATACGTGTACATAGCCACCTAGGCTGAGTGGTATATAAGTTACAGCTACAATAACCGTTGTCCAGATAAGCACATCTTTTGCCATAGAGATAAGGGCGGCTGCTCTTAGCCCGCTTACGTAGGTAACGAGTGCCAGCACAGCAGTGGCTATGAGCAGGGATGCTTCCACTGGGAGTCCTATCTCAGATAGGCATAATTCGATTCCATATACCTGTAGGGCCACGTAAGGGATCATAGAGAGGATGCCTGTCAGTGCTATTGCGATAGAGAGTGTCCTGCTCGAGAAGCGTTCCTTGACGTAATCGGCTCCGGTAATGTAGCCTCGAGCTTTTGCTTTTCGCCATAGTTTAGGAACAAACAGGTAGAGGACTATGTAAGCGAGCACCAGGTAGGGCATAGCGTAGAAACCAATTGCTCCGGCACCGAAAACGAGAGCTGGTACGGCGATGAATGAATAGGTAGTGTAAATGCTTCCACCCTGGAGAAACCAGGTGACTACGGGGCCAAAACGCCTACCGGCTAGTCCCCATTCGTCCAATCCTTCTAGATTTCCCCTTCTCCAACGCGACGCGTATATTCCAATGGCACCGATAACGACGAAGAGGAAGACGAATACGGCTATCTCTGAAGGTCTGACTGTTGCTATCATGCTGGTCATCTTCTGTACTGCTCCATTACCAGCATCATCGATAGATTTCCCCTTCACTGTTGTCGTCATTTGTGTGGTTATGAAATGCCCTGTCACTATTAGTATTCATGATGTGCTGAGAGCTATTGTTTAGACTGCCTTCAGCTTGCTGGGAGTTAATTTGCTTGTCTAGGACGAAGACAAGGAGGGTAATTGCCATCCCTATGAGTACCATGGCGAATTGAAACCAGACGAAGAACGGTATCCCGATTATGCGGGGAGATTCTCTTGCGTAGAGCGGGGTAGCCATCACGATCGCGGCTGGCACAATGAGCAGTAATCGCCAGGGAGCCCTCATAATTGCGCTATGATCATTGGTTCAACGATCTGCATGGATAGGGTGTCAGTTACTTCCAGTAGCAACTCTGGTATTGTAGGGCGCTATGCCTATACCTGTAGATACGACTTTTGCTACTCCATGTACGGATACATACGTGATAATACCTATTCGCCCGTGATATTAACGCATATTGGACGCTCCGATGGCGACACCGTTCCACCTGGCTTACCTCCTTATTGGTCATCCAGCTATATTGCCAGTGCAATTTTATTAGAATAAAGAAGGTATTGTCAACCTTCTTGGTAATAAGCAGAGAAGATTACTAGTGTTCTGAATCAATAGCTGTCTAATCTGATTAGCAGTCAATTAGGCGCACCAGACAGAACGAGACATAAAAATAGGCACTTATGTGGTGGGGCTATCAGTGTCTGGTGGTGGGGCTATCAGGACTTGAACCTGAGACCTCGGCATTATCAGTGCCGCGCTCTAACCAACTGAGCTATAGCCCCGTAATGGATAGGTTATCATGTGTAGAGTATAATGCTCTCAATCTTGTTACGCATGACCATACTAGGTGACTGATGTCCAACGGTCAAAAGCTATAAAAAAGCAGCCATACCAGTTGTGATGGTGCAGTCTAGGTACTTTAACCTGCATCCCTTCCCGATTTGCTCTGCTCGTATGGAGGAACTACTCTCTGATTCAAGCTCTTATTTACTAAGCTTTTTATGAGGCACTACACTACACTACACTACACTAGATGATGGACAGATATCCGCCATTGAGCATATTTCGCATAGAGGCTTGCGTGCCTTGCATACTTTTCTTCCATGTAAAATCAATCTTAAGCTGAATACACCTAATTCCTTTGGTTTCAGAAGCGGGGATATATCCATTTCTATCTTTTCAGGGGTAGTCTCAGTAGTTAGTCCAAGGCGTGTCGTTAGGCGCTGAACATGAGTATCCACGGGTAACCCTGGTAGATCGTAGTCAACGCTGAGTATGACATTAGCTGTTTTACGTCCTACCCCGGGTAGAGTTACCAGGTCATCCATCTGCTTTGGTACTTTGCCCTTAAACTTGTTGGTAATCGCTTCGGCCATTGCAATCAGGTTGGCTGCCTTCGCTCTGTAAAATCCGGTAGACTTTATGATCTCTTCCAGGTGAGAAGGATCCGCCTGTGCCAGCAATTCAGGTGTTGGATACTCAGCAAATAAGAGGGGAGTAACCTGGTTGACTCTCTCGTCTGTGCATTGAGCGGAGAGGATAGTAGCTACAAGCAACTGGAATGGATTCTTATGTCGGAGGGCACATAGAGATGAAGCATTGCCGGGATACTCTTTTTGTAAGCGGTTGAAGATTATTCGGGCTAGTTGTTCGCGGGAGTAATTTGTCTCTTCGTCCTTATTGGGCGATATCCTATTACGTGACTTAACAGATCTTCGCGTATTTGATTCCATGGCTATAGATTATCCTGTTTTGTGACCATGTAACTTAGATTGTCCGAACGTGTACTCAATAGAAATAGGTACTGGCACCCTAGTATAATATTCTCTATACATGTATAGTCTTTAGTGGGTAGCTGATAGGGTATACCTCAGCTTCAAGTAATAAAAATAACTATACGACGAGGAACGGGAATGACAGAAGAAGCAATCGAATCATTCGTAGAGAAGCTGTAACGAGATGATCAATTTGGCATTATCTAATGTACAGAATGAACTACTAATGCATCAATTGACAGCTAGGCATGGTAAGCAGCAGGTATAGTTATGAGCATACATACTGCTTCAGATGTTGTCGATAGATTTACATCGGATACTTTTCCAGATACGACCGATCACTATAAAGAAAATGATCGTATATTAGACGCAATATATTATCGCGAGAAGCCTTATACTGCACGTAAGTTGTATCAGGGAACGACACATAGGTCGTGTGCTCCGGAAGAGACCTATGAGAGAATACTTCCTGTCCTACCGCAGGCAGGTATTACCCGTATGGCTGATGTAACTGGATTGGATAGAATAGGTATACCGACTATTTTAGCCATGAGACCAAATGCACCTACTTTGTCCAATTCTTCAGGCAAGGGATTTACTACCGTAACTGCTATGGTTTCAGCTGCTATGGAGGGTATAGAATTATTTTGCGCAGAGGAAGAGTGGCGTTTCCCATTTGATGTGATTACAGGATCCTATGATGATCTGGTGTCAGATGGTGTAAACCTGCCAGCTATCGAGTTGCTCCCCTTGTCGTCCCATTCGTTATTCAGCCGGTTATCGCAGGAACGGTGGGTATTGGGTTGGGATATCATGGGACAGCGGGAAATGGCTGTTCCTTTCGAGATGGTTACTATGATACCTGCGCTTGGAGAAGTGCCAGCCACTTTTAGCTTTCAGATAGGCTCAAACGGTCTGGCTTCAGGAAATGTATTTCTGGAGGCAATCTGTTCGGCGTTATATGAAGTGATAGAGAGGGATGCGGTTACCAATTCCAACATCCTTGCTGATCATGATGTATCCAGGTTGGATAGGTTGATGACATCTACTATACCCTATGACACCGTACAAGAACTGTTGGGCAGGCTAGAATTCAAAGGGATTACTCCTCTTTTGTTTGACTGTACTGTAGATACTCAGATACCTACTTATGAGGCGTATCTATTGGACCGTGACATCCCTTCTACCGGTATATTCAGGGGATATGGGTCACATTTGCATCCCGAAGTAGCCATGTTGAGGGCATTGACTGAGGCTGTTCAATCAAGAGCCGTATATATTGCTGGATCTCGTGATGACATGATGAACTTTGAGCATCGAAGGTTGAAAATCGCTAGAAGTATGGAGAACCTGAAGTCTTTAGCAAAGGATGGTATTGAGTTCTCTCGAATGTCCAAGGCTACAGACACCTTTGAGGGAGATTGCAGGGTATTACTGGATTCTCTTGCTTCTGTAGGAATCGAAAGTGCAGTGGTATTTGATCTTTCTTGGCCGGAGTTTGGGGTGTCTGTCGTACGGGTGATAGTTCCCGGTTTGGAAGGTTATAGTTCATTCCATTATTATCGTCCTGGTCCAAGAGCAAGACTAGCAGCCCACATGGCAAGCCTGATACATGATGGTATCAGTCTTACTGGACAGGGAGGTAAATGATATCTGATGGGGATACTTTTTTATGGCCATGATGCACTTGAGGTAGGTGAGCAAGATGCTCTTCATGTTGGCAATCAGCCAGGTACCTTATCGACCTTGAATGAAAATGCGCAGGTAAATCAAGATCGTGATTTATTGGGCACAACAGTAGGTAGGGTAGTGATCTTTTTAGGTCCTACTCTTCCACTAGATGAGGCAATCGCAATTTTTCCTGATGCTGAGTATCGTCCTCCGGTAGCCATGGGAGATTTGCTCTCTTTGGTCGATGATTCGCTGAATAGACGTCCAATAGCAGTGGGTATCATTGATGGTGTATTCTACCAGTCACTTCCCATATGGCATAAAGAGATACTTTATGCTCTTGAGAAGGGTATAGCTGTTTTTGGCGCATCGAGCATGGGAGCACTGCGAGCAGTGGAATGTGCTCCATTTGGCATGATCGGCATTGGTGATGTGTATAAGATGTACGCATCTGGCGAATTGACAGATGATGATGAGGTGGCACTTGTCCACGAGAACATAGATGGTGACTGGAAGGGGCATTCTGAACCTATGGTCAATTTACGTGCAACTATTAAAGCTGCTTGTAACGATCATTTATTATCTGCAAGATGCTCAGATATTTTGCTGGACATTGCAAAGTCTCTTTGGTTCCCTGAACGAACTATAGATAATATTTTGAAATGTGCTGAGCAAAGGGGGTTGAGCGGTGAAGAACTCACATCTATTCGTGATGTATTGGTCAATCATTATTTGGACGTGAAGCGTTTGGATGCAATAGAGTTGCTTACTACGATGAAATCGTTATACGATAAGATATCGCTAGATAATTTACTACCTCTATCTATGCCCACCAATATGACTTCTTCAGATAGCCAGAAAGATCCTCTTACGGTAGTTCATAGTTTGATGTTCGATGCCATGTCTGAGAGAGATCGCAGGTTAGAAAGAAACGGGATATCTATCAGTCAAGAGGAAATTGTCAGATATGTTGCTTTGTCTCATAAGAATTATACAGATTTAAGGAGTAGGGTACTGGATAGGCTTTTAGCTATAAGGCTTGCTGATATTTACGATATAAAGATCTCTGAAGATGATATATATACAGAACGTAAGCGTCTATGTGCAAGGTTAATGATACGTACGGATAACGATCTTAATGTATGGTTGCGGAAAAATGATTTGACAGAAGATGCATTTCAGGATCTGATCATGGAAGAGGCACGGCTAAGAAAGGTGCGTGATTGGGCATACATGTTTTTATCCAAGAGGCAGGCAACTGTACTTTTGCTAAACGAACTGAAAGTTAGTGGTGAATATGTAAAATATGCCGATGATGCAGCTATCCTATCAAAATCTTTTCCGCTCAGATCAGCCATAGATCCTGCTTCTACAGATACATCGTATCATGACAAAATTATAATTGATCAGCTACGCTCCGGACAATGGAGGCCAGATACCAATGTAGTGCAGTATGCAGCTGAAGCAGGGTTCCAGGACGTATGGGATTTATTAGATGAACTTGATAGGCATTACCAGTTACGACAGCGACAAAAAAAGTTGATTAATGCACTAGGAGGAACTGGGAGGATAGATAGTTCATCTATGAAGGTTTGAGATGAGTAATAGCACAATGGCTCGGGATCATAATAAATACAATCCAGTATTCCTTCTGTCTCCTGCTCGATCGCATTCTTCAGTAGTTGTCTCGATGATTGGAGGACATCCTCAACTGTATGGGTTTCCAGAGTTGATACTCTTTGATCAAGAAACCATTGGTGAGCGTATTGTAGCACCACCATCTATAGGTAAACAACCTCCTGGATGGAATCCAGTAGCTGGTGTAGAAGCAGCAATTGCAGAATTACAATATGGTGGTCAAACTGAGAATAATTTCAAAGAAGCTCGTCGTTGGTTGGAGGAGAGAAAGACTTGGACAGGAATTCAGGTAATGGACCATTTACTTGAATTGATCTATCCGCTCAGAGGTGTAGAAAAGTCGCCGGAGACATCATACAAGATGGAAAATATGATGAGGATTGCCGATGCCTATCCAAAAGCACAGTTTATTCATCTTGTACGACATCCAGTTACAACTCAAAGATCGGTTCAGCGTTATTATTTTATGTATAAGTACCCTACACATTGTGCTAAAGGATGGATCAATCAGCATAAGCGTATTCTTCAGTTCTGTCAATCTAATGTCCGTGACCGTAGCATCATTATGCGTTCAGAGGATATTTTGAATGAGCCATATATCTACTTAAGGCGTATTGCAGACTGGCTGGGCATTAGCAGTGATAATGAATCGATTGAGGCAATGTTGGATACCAATTCCTCTCCTTATGTACGTTTTGGCGTTCAGCAATCACGTATATGGTACGACCCCTTCTTTTTAGAGCGTCCCACACCTCATCGTGTAGAGTTGCCTTCCTCTTTGGACAAGCCGGATGAGTGGGATATAGCAGAGGACGTATGGTCTGAGGTGGTCGAACTGGCAGAACGACTTGGATATGGGAGCGTGTCAGCAAATTGTTGTTGATTACATTTCTTGCTTGTCTATATGGAAAAGGATCTACGCTGAGTAGTGCATATTCTCGTGACATCACAATATATAGCAATCATCGAAATAATTGTATATTTATAGAAAGGATCGTATTAATCTATAATGACCAATGTAAGCGATAACTATAATTTAGCATTGGGGATTTGTGGCAGGGATTCCAAATTAACTACCAAGTATGGTGATGCAGTCGAGTCTCTTACAATAGAAGGATATAAAGTAATGTGTGGATTTTTTCCTGCTAAATTCCCGAATTTTGATTCGACCGGAAAGCATAGTAGATCTGTTCTCTTGAGGAACAGGGCATTTTCATGCAACTACAGAGACAAAGCTATCATACTCAGGATGGCCAATATGCCCCTGAACAAGTCATTTTATCCTATAGGATCTGAATTCTGTGCCACGGTTATGGAAGTTGGGAAGGATGTACGTGATTTGAATGTGGGTGACAGGGTAATGATAAATAGTTATTATGCATCAGGTGAACGGCCTTGGGGCATACCTACAAACCATGCTTCACGTCTGGTGCAGATTATCCCATCCTCAAAGCTTATGAAAGTGCCTGATGCTATGACAGACGAGGAAGCTGCATCATTCTCCATTGGGGGGCAAACCAGTTTTTCTATGGTACGGCGTACGGAGATTACGAGAGGTACCAAAGTTCTTGTCACTGGTGGCTCCTCTAATACGTCGTTGTTTTTGATGGCATCAGCTCGTCGTGCTGGGGGAGATGTGTATGCCACTACTACTTCTTCTCACAAAATAGATGCATTGATCAAAGCGGGATCTAATCGTGTTTATGTAGTGGACCCTGAACATGGAGGAATCCAGTACAATGAAGAGATTATAGATTTTTGTAGGGACTCAGGTGGGTTCGATGTGGTGTTGGACCCTTTTGCTGATTTGTACCTTGCTCAAGCTGTTCATGTCATGGCAGTGTGGGGTCGCTATATAAGCTGTGGCGTAGAACGACAATTTCCTCCTGCGGGAAGTGGGTTGTCGTTGTCAAGCGATCAACCATTGCTGGATGCTGATGGGTTTTTTGCAGTAATGACAAAGAACCTAAATATTATAGGTAATTGTATAGGTTCCACGGAAGATTTGGAAAATGCATTAGATGCTTGGAGTAATGGAGAGTTGCCTGTGGCTATCGATAGCGTATTTTCTTCAGAGGATGCAGATGGGAATGGTGAGTTAATATGCCGAGGTGCAGCTGAGTTCCTGTCACGTACCTATCTTGACAGTGATCG